>CAZTRJ010000006.1:0-44013 GCA_964616615.1 uncultured Dehalococcoidales bacterium | reverse complement strand
CTCTGGGGCAGTGATGAGGGAGTTAGAGGGGCGAAGCCCCTCTAAAAAACTATCTTCCCCTTCCCCTTGATAAGGGGAAGGGGATAAAGGGGATAGGGTTAATAAACAGTCTGGACTAATCGTGCTCGGCTGGCGGCAACAGATTGGGGATAGTATCCACAATCGGATAGTGCACATTGCACTGGGGGCAGTATAGGGAGCCGGTAACTATCTCTGTCTCATTCTCCTCGTCTACACTAAGCTCAAGCTCCCCCTTACACACCGGACAGGCAATAATATCCATCAGCTCTCGTTTCATAGCTTTATTATACCACTAAACCTTATGGCTTTTCTTGTCTTTTTGGTGGGAGCCTCGTCTCCCTGATATTTATATCTAGAAATGTCGCTAACGTCTGAGTTCGTTCGCTGTCCCGTGCGGTCAGGGGGCAACGCCTTGCTAGACTTTCCTCTCAATCATCGCCTATCAACGTAATGCATCCAATGCTGTGCGTGTTTCTGGAGCCAACTCAAAAAAGCGCTTGAGTTTATCACAGGCATATGCGTCGCAAGCAGCACAGTTTGCTACATCTTTTCCTATACAGCACTTACGAATTTCACACATGTCTGAGCAATAGAAAAATTTTCTGCCATCGGAACGACAGCCATCACAATTAATATGCTCTGGCTTGATGTCAGTATTAAATCGAGCTGACCACTGCTTTGCTACCTCGGCTCGCTGGCTGTCATCATCTGCTTGCGTGGCAAGGAAACCCTCACACTTTGAACAATCCAACCCACAACATGCAATCATTTTCGTCCTCCTTTTTTAAAGTCGTTTTTCTTTCTATAAGGCGAAAGACTGTTTAATATAATATTCGACCTTTTTGTTCTTAATATCTTCTTTTTGAAAGATTTTAAGGTGTCGTCTGTTTGCCCCGCTACCTTCCAGGAAATTATCGGGGTCCCGCATCTCAGCGCCTCTATCAAACTCAATAGATATATGATTTTTTCGGACAAAGATTCCGCAAAATAGTCTATCGTTTACTATGAAGACCAAACCACCGTATTTTATTTATCCTCCTATGAGAAGCACTTCCTCATGATGCTGTTACTTACCCTGCACAGGCATATATTTTACTACTGCGGCAATATAATTACCGGTTAGTCAATAGTGAATGTGAGCTGTTGAATTTTTTTGGGGAGGTGAAAATGGGATTAGCCCTGAGGTCATTTGTGGTTAACATAATTACCTGATTGGTAGCGGGGGTTGGATTCGAACCAACGACCTCCGGGTTATGAGCCCGGCGAGCTTCCACTGCTCCACCCCGCGCCATTGATTTCAGTATAACCACCAGCAGGATGGTGTGTCAAGGTATTGGGGATTATTTTTATCCAATGGGTGGTATGAATGTGAGCCCGGTTCAGCCTTCCCCTCCCTTTTCCGTTTTACCCGTTTTTTTCTTCTTCTGCCACCAGGCTTTAAGTCGGGCGGTAACCTCCTTCTCATATCCCTGGTCACTTGGGGCATAGTAGTGTTTGCCCTGAAGGGAATCAGGCAGGTTTTGTTGCTGAACAAAGTGCCCGGGGTAGTGGTGGGCATATTTATATCCCTTGCCATAGCCTAAATCCTTCATTAGCGGTGTCACCGGGTTGCGCAGGTGTAGCGGCACTGACTCGCTGGAGCCGTGTTTAATCTCCTCCTGAACCTGGGAGTATGCCTGCTCCAGGGAGTTACTTTTGGGAGCGGTAGCCAGGTAGACTGCTGCCTCAGCTAGAGCCAGGTTGCCCTCAGGCATGCCGATGAAGTGGACGGCTTGCTGAGCTGCCATAGCTATCACCAGTGCCTGGGGGTCGGCCATGCCTATATCCTCTGAGGCAAAGCGAACCAGACGACGGGCAATATAGAGGGGGTCCTCCCCTGCCTCCAGCATCCTTGCCAGCCAGTAGAGGGAGGCATCCGGGTCTGAGCCTCGCATTGACTTGTGCAGGGCTGAGATGAGGTCGTAGTGTTGCTCTCCGGCTTTATCGTAACGCGGAGCCCGATGCTGGATGGCATCCTCAATAGTCGGCAGTGAGATACGGCGCTTTCCATCAGCGTCAGGTGGCGTGGTCAGGGCTGCTATCTCCAGGGAATTAAGGGCCACGCGAGCATCATTATTTGACACGGTGATAAGGTGACTTAAGGCATCGGCATCCAGTTCTACATTTAGTGCCCTAAGCCCCTGGGGTTTATCCGTTAACGCTCTCAGGATTATGGTGCGAATTTCATCCTCGGTAAGGGGATTAAGAGTCAGAACCTGGCAGCGGGAGAGAAGGGGAGAGATAACCTCAAAAGAGGGATTTTCGGTGGTAGCCCCGATAAGGGTAATGGTGCCATCCTCAACGAAGGGTAGAACCGCATCCTGCTGGGCTTTATTGAAGCGGTGAATCTCGTCTATGAACAGGATGGTTTTCTGCTGGTGCATTTTGCGGCGTTCCTTAGCCTCGTCTATTATCCGGCGCAGGTCAGCTACACCAGCACTGACGGCGCTTACCGGGCTGAAGTGTGAATCGGTAGTATTGGCGATAATGTAAGCCAGGGTAGTTTTACCGCTACCCGGTGGACCCCACAGGATAATTGACGGTAGCTGGCCGGCTTCAATCGCTTTCCTCAGTACATGTTCCTTGCCTATCAGGTGCTCCTGCCCGACAAACCCGTGAAAGGTGGCTGGTCTCATCCGTGTCGCCAGCGGTGCTTCTTTCTCTTTTTGTTCCTCAAATTGTTGCTCAAACATATCCATAGTTGCACCTTCTTTAGGTAGGCTTAAAATAGTTTTTTCATTCTGTCATGGGTATCCTCGGCTCGTCTGGCTATCTCTTAGGAGTAACCGGGAAAGGATAGCCTTCCCGTTCAAAATCGGGGAGGTAGTTTTCTGGTGCCCCCATTTCCTGTACCCAACCGTTTTCTATACCTAAATCGTCCAGGAACTGGAGCACTGTTTTGTATTCAGCTATTGAAATCTTCCTGGAAAGCAAGGGGATTCGCCGGGCCCAGTGCATCGGTAAGTATTGAGACATTATGCTGACGGTTACTGTTGGAGAAAGCTCCCGAGCTAGCCAGGTTAACGATTCCTCACTACCTGCCAGCCCGTTGGGTAGAATAAGATGGCGAACAATCAGTCCCCGTTGTGCTATCCCAAACTCATCCACCATCAAGTTTCCAACTTGCCTATACATTTCTCTAATAGCTTGCCGAGCCTGGGCTACATAATCTGGGGTGTGTGAGAACTTCTTAGCCCACTCATCAGAGGCATATCTTAAATCAGGCAGGTAAATACTTATTATACCGTCAAGCTCTTTCAGAGAGGCAATAGAATCATAGCCGCTAGTGTTGTAGACTAGTGGTACTCGAAGCCCCAGGGGTATGGCTTCTAGGACTGCCCTGACCAGTTGGGGAACAAAGTGAGAGGGTGAAACAAAATTGATATTGTGGCAACCCAGCTCATCCTGAAGATAGAGCATACTTTCAGCTAGAGCATGGCAATCCATCTCCTTTGATTTTTGCTTTTTCCAATTCTGACTTATCTGGTAATTCTGGCAATAAACACACCTCATATTGCAATTGCCAAAGAATATTGTCCCTGACCCCTTGCTTCCTGATAAGGCAGGTTCTTCCCCATGATGAGCACAGACGGCGGCGACTACAGGGAGGTGCCCCGAATGGCAAAAACCCAGTTCATTTTCTAGCCGATTGACATGGCATCCCCTAGGGCAAATATCACAGGAGGTTAGTCGAGCTTCAAGGGCACAAGCACGACGCTCTAATTCACCAGAGTGGTATAGAGCAATATAGCTTGGTTCTATAGACAACATGGGCATCATTAGCAATACTCGAACAACTCATTAGCCGACTTTGGCTAGTCTCTCGCGGTAGGCTGTCATAATGTCGTGGCGGCGCAGCACCCCAACTAAGTGGCTCCTGTCATGCCGGTCGACAACGGGGATGCGCCCGTAATCTTCTGCGGTAGCTCGTAGCACATCATATAGGGTCTGGTCAGGATAAGCTACGAAAAGTTCTTTGGTAGCAATATCGCCTACCTTAAGGTCGGTCTTACCGCTTCGTACCGCCCTCTCCAGGTCAGCTACGGTAGCACACCCAAGTAGACGTCCCCCATCGTCCAGAACGGGAAAGCCGTGATGACCGGTATCACGCAACCGCTCTCTTAGCTCTTGCAGAGATATGGTGGCAGAGACGGTGGGGAAATCGGGAGTCATTACCTCTCCAACCTTGATTGCTTTCATGATATCCTCCCCAACCTCTCCCCGGTAAATGTCCAGTAGTTGCTCTTTTGGAAAATCAATCTGCTCAATAAAATGTTCATTGAAATCGAGTCGTGAGGAAAGCTCAACATGCTCAATGAAATGGCTAAGCTCACCAGCCATCTGCCAGTAACCCTTGGACAAAAGGACCATGGAAGCCCCGGTGCTGGCAGCATTGCCTAAAGAGGAGATAAATTTCCTCCTGACATTGGGAATAAGTCCGATGCGCACGGCGCTGTAAGGATTAACATAATTTCCCAGCGCCCCGGCGAGGTACACATGCCCAATATCCTTGATGCCAATACCCATTTCGTCCATTAGAGTTTTTATGCCGGCGGCGATAGCCCCCTTGGCGAGTTGAAGCTCGCGAACATCTTTTTGGGTAAGATAAATCGGTTTACCATCGTAGCTTTCCTCTGTGGAAGCGATGAGGAAGTTATTGACTCCTGACTCATCACCAATTACTCTTGTCCTCAGATTCTCGGCTACTTCTAGTTGAGGTGGACGAATTAGACCTTCAGCATCAATGATGCCCAGCTCCAGGAGCACGGCAATCAGTTCCACTAATCCGCTACCGCAAATACCCTTGGGCTTTATATTACCAATGACCTGATAATGAAGCCTACCTTGTTCGAAATAGACGGCTTCAATCGCTCCAGCAGCAGCAATCATCCCGTAGGTAATTCTGGCGCCCTCTAGAGCGGGACCTGCCGCCGCAGAGCATGTCAGCAGTCTTTGGCTGTTGCCAAGAAAGATTTCTCCATTGGTGCCGAGGTCCAGTCCTAGTATTATCTTGTCCTTCTGTTCCGCAACCCCGGAGGTTATGACCACGCTGAGCAAATCCCCGCCAATATAGCCAGATTTTACCGGCATTATGTAGAAAAGTGCCTCAGGATTCAATTGGAGGCCAACATCTCCTGCACTCACAATTAGACCATCGGTTAACACCGGGGCAAAGGGTGCTTCGGCAATTCCCGATGGGTCCAGCTTCAGCAAGAGGTGTTGCATAGTGGTATTCCCCGCCGCCACTGTAATAAAGACATTGTCGGGGTGAAGCCCTGCTGTTTTTAGAAGGCGGGCAGTGATATGATTCAGGTCATCGATGAGAATTTGGTTCAGAGTCTCCAGCCCATTAGAGTGTTCTTTGACATATTGATGACGAGCAATTACATCCGTGCCATACTTACTCTGATTATTGAGGCAAGAAACGACGGCAACCTCTGTCCCATTCAGCAAATTGAAAAGCTTGCCTACCAGAGTGGTGGTGCCGAGGTCAAAAACCAATCCATAGAGTGAGTGCATTTCCTCCGGTTTCTGCCAGGTCATCAAGCGGTGGTTATGAAGCACTGCCGCCCCACGGAACTGGGCTTCCTTTAACATATGGGGCAAGGCACGAAGACAGTGAAGCGAGGCTTTCAAGTCTGTGTATTCGGGCCCCAGCACCTGTTTGACTCGGTCTAGGTCGGAAATCCCTTCATCCTCAGGAGTGGGGGGTAAAGTGACAACCCGCTGGTCAAGAAGGGGATTAATATTAAAATGAGGTGTATATCCAGTTTTTAGGATTTGAGAATATTCTATCTCAGACTCAGGTTCGGTGAGGTAGACCACCAAATCCTTATCCACTGTGGTGCGGCAGGCAAGACGAAAACCTTGTTTTATCTCCTCATCGTCAAGGAATTTCCTTTCTTCATGGGATAGCGGACCTATTGATGACAGTATCTTGACTTTGCACTTACCACATTTCCCTAATCCCCCGCACTCCCCCAGCTTTATGCCTGCCTTTCGCAACGCTTCCCAAACGGTCTCACCTTGGCCAACCTTCAGCGCGAGGTCATCAGGCAGAACATTCAACAAAAAGTATTTCGTTTTTTGTTTTCCGTATGGAGGAGAACCGATATGGCTTTCTTTATTAAGTTGCTGGTTCTGGGTCTTCTTCATCTTTAACACTTCCAACATCAAGGCTGGAGCAACTCAATGGCTGGTTTGAAGACTGCTCAGGAAATGATGCGGGTTATGCTTTGAGTTTCCCTTGACATTGTCATCTCAGATATTTTGTATACCAGGGAAAGCCTTTCCTATCTCAGAAACCAAATTCGTATCCAGAACACCTTCTCGGTACTCTCCCAGAATATTCTGGACTAGAACGTTGGCGCGGCTTAACATGCTAGGACGTCCTCTTTCTTCCCAGATGTCAAAGTTACAACGCACACTCAGGTTGGGATAGAAGAATTCGTCCATCATGTGTTCCACCGTATGGTCTTCTATGATAAAGTTCCCGCCAGGTCCGACCTTCTCAATTACATCCAAGCCCAGAGTCTCTTTGTTCACCTTGGTGCCCCTCAGTATCCGGTGAATCATTCCTACGATTTCATTGTCGATGACATACTGTTCGTAGGAAATGGAATTCCCCGAATCCAGTATTCCAGCGGCTAGATGAACACAGTCTGCTCCAGCCATGGCAACCGTTAAATTAGAAAAACCCTCTTCAATGCCGGCTTGGATATCAGGTCTTTTAGCCTCGGTAAGCCCGCCCGAAGCATAAACCGGCAAATGGTAACACTTTGCCAGTTGGACGGCGGCGGCATTCATCATCGTCATTTCCACCGAGCCCAGAGCTAATTCCATGGTTCGCAAATCCATGGTCATGGGGACGGCACCATAAAGCACCTTGGCTCCTGGAGCCAGCACCTGGGTGATAGCCACTCCTGCCAATGATTCCGCATGCATCTGGGAAAGGGTTCCCGCCAGGGTGGCTGGTGAGGTAGCTCCGGCAATAGGGGCTGGGGCGCAGGTGGCAGGTATGCCGTGCGTGGTGCAGAAATCAAGAATATTTAATGTGTCAGCCTCAATGGTGAGCGGGCTTATCGGGTTGGTGATTACTGAAACAAAAGGCTTTTCTCTGAGCCTGTCTTCGCCTCCGGCAATTAAACTGGCTAGTTCCCACATTTGCTTCACACCTTCCAGATTGTCACAGCCCCCCATCACATGCTTTGTGGTATGGTTGAAGGCGTGATAAAAGTCGTTGAAATGATAGTTTTCAGGTTCTAAGTCGTGGACTTGACAGGCGATGATATAAAGACGAATGTAATCTAGGTGGTCAACCAGGGTAGCAGTATTAGCCACATCTCTTAACATGGTGAGGCGGTAACCGCCTGTTGCCATATCAAGAATGCGAAATACCCGTCCCCCATTAGCAAAGTAGACCTTGCCTGCCCCTAAATGCAGGTCATTCTTGCCATCTCGAGAATAGAGGGTAAAGCGGGAGGGGGCACGACCCAGAACCTCATCAAGCCAGTCCCCGCTAAAGCGTACCCGCTGATTATCATAATCAACCTGTGCTCCCGCTGTTTTTAGCCGGTCAAGATAGGTGCTATCATAAACTCTGATGCCGATGCGTTCCAGTATCTGGCGTCCCGTCTGGTCGATTTGCTTTACATCTTTAGGGGTAAGCAGTCTGTAGCATGGTAAACTCGTTCCCATCGTTGAACTCTCAGTTACCTCGCTTGGAGAATTTGCTCAATTGCTTTGATTACTTCATCAGGTTTGGGTTCTACCTGATGTTCCGATAGTATCCTTTTTGCCTCTATATTGCAACGCTGATAGAGGTCCAAGGCTCCCCCCTCTTGCCAAGAATCGTAGTGGGAGCGGTCCAAAAGCTTGGGCAGGAACTGTGCCTGCATGAAGTGCTCAAAGGTGTGGTCATCCGTAAGGAAGATAGAGCCGGCTCCCCCCTTTGCCACCCTTTCGATTACTTCCAGAGCCAGGGTTTCCTCATTGACCGGAATTCCCCCGGTAAAAAAGCGGCTCATGGCCACCAGTTCGTCAGCCATGGTTACCATCTCCAGCGAGGAGGTACTCCCGTATTCTAGAAAACCTACATCGTGAATCAAATTAGCTCGACAGAGCATGGCGTTAATGATAGAAAACATAGCTTCAGCTCCGGCCTGGGCATCCATAGTCTTGGCATCCGAATCGCCGGCAAAAGCCCAGACAGGCAGGCCATAGATTTCATCGCGCATATCAGCCAGTGCTGCCTGAGTGAGGCTCCATTCGGGGCATCCGTATGAGACCACGGTAGACTTCATATCCAAAACACTGACATTAGGGCCAAACAGGAAGGGAGCTCCTTTGCTGGCTAACTGATGCACACTTAGTCCTACCAGATTTTCGGCGATTCCCAAAGCCATAGCTCCGGCAAGTGTAACCGGGGCTCCGCCTCCGGCGTTAGAGCCAGAGGGAAGGCAGATGGGTATCCTCTTTTCGGCACAGAAAATAAGCTTCTCCATAACATTTTCAGGAAAGCGTAACGGGCTGATAGCCTCCGAGTAATGCAGTATAAACGGCTTCTGCCGCAGGTTGTCTTCACCCCCCACCACCTGGCAGGCAATCTCGTAGATTTTGGCAATGTCTTTACCCCCGTCGGCGATGAAAACAATCGGTTTATTGGTATTCCTCACCATCTCGGCAAAAACATAGACATAGATATCTTCAACCGGTACATCTTCAGGGTTAGCCATAGACATGGCAAACGCCATGTTCTCAAGTCCGTCTACCAGCCTGGCAAAATTGGCGGTATCCGTTAACACCGTCCGCCGACGCTTGCCGGTCTCCAAATCCAGAGTAAAAGTGGCATCGGAACCGGTGCCGTAGAAAGAGTTACCGTTGACCAGAGGCATCGTTTTATTGCCTTGCTGGTGGTAAAGGGTAATCTGCCTGGGAGCTGACCTTAAGGCTTGTTCAACAAGGTAAGGGGGTAGCTTAACCCAGTCATTGTCACTAACCTTAGCCCCGGCATCAGCAAGCATTTCCCGGGCACCACGGTGCTCCATCTTAAATCCTATCTTTTCTAGAATCTCTAGTGCTGCCATGTGGATTGCCCATGCCTGTTCGCGGTTCAGGACTTTCAACCGAGGTTGAAAGGTGGGGAGAGCCAATGGTTCCATGGTTCACTCCTTTATGGAAAACTTTTTAGGAAACGCCAATCAAGTTCTTGGCTTTGCTTACCGCCGAACCGGCATCAGAGGCATAAGAATCTGCTGCTATCTTCTGGGCATACTTTCCGGTAACCGGTGCTCCGCCAATCATTATCTTGACTTTGTCCCTGAGTCCGGCTTTTTGTAGAGCCTCAATGGTCTTGAGCATGGCGGGCATGGTAGTGGAGAGCAGCGCCGACATGGCAACTATGTCAGGTTCTACTTCTTGCACCTTTTGAACAAACTTTTCGGGAGCAATATTCACTCCCAGGTCAGTAACTGTGAATCCTGCTCCTTCCATCATCATGGAAACCAGATTCTTACCCAGGTCGTGCAAGTCGCCTTTGACGGTTCCGATTAGCACCTTTCCTTTAGAGGTGACATCCCCTTCCTGAAAGAATGGCTTGAGCAGTTTCGTGCATTCTTGCATCGCCTTGGCCGAGCGCAACATCTGGGGAACGAATATCAACCCCTTGGAATACCTTTCCCCTACCTCATCCATGGTGGCAATGAGCCCCTTATTGAGAATGTCCTGAACTTTGCTTCCAGCATCCAATGCGTTCTGAGTCTCCGCTACTGCTGTCTTTATATCTCCCTTAACCACAGCTCCTGCCAATGCATCAAATTCGCTCATCTTTATCCTCCTTAAAACTGGCTTTAATCAAATCCTGACTGCTGAGCTATCCTCCGGTAATTTTGCCATTTTGGTAGGCATCAATGAAGTTTCCACAGTATTCATCCCGACCCAGAAGCATCTCAACAGAAAGGAGAGTAGCCATAAGTTGTCGGTCAGTCGGGTCCAGAATGGCAGCAGACAGACCATAAGAGATACTAAGAGCCAGGAAGTTGCGGTTGACGAGGCGACGCTCAGGAAGGCCAAATGAAATATTGGAAAGCCCACAGATAGTATTTACGCCAGGAAAATCATTCATTATTTTACTGATGGCTCTGAGGGCAGTGATTCCCATGCTGGTGTCCACAGAAACCGGCTGCACCAGCGGGTCTACATAAATCTTTTCCAGGGGGAAGCCTTCACCGGTGAGCTTCCTGATAAGTTCTGAGCCGACCTCAACCCTTTCTTCTGTGGTTTTGGGCATTGCCGTTTCCCCCATGCAGAGAGCGACCACAGAGCAAGGCTGGGAAGTGACCACCGGGAGCAGAGATTCAAAGCGGTCCTCTTCCAGTGAGATAGAATTTATCATTGGCTCACCTTTGTGGCGTTTCATCGCTGCCAGCAGAGCTTCAGGATTGGGACTGTCCAGGCTCAACGGTAGGTCCACTGTGCTTTGTATCGTCTCAACTAACCAGGAGAGGCAATCAACCTCTTGTTCTAGAAAGGTCCCAGTATTAACGTCAATGTAGTGAGCCCCAGCTTCAGCCTGCTCCCGAGCCACCTTAGTGATAAACGCACTGTCCCGCTTACTGACTGCTTCCTCAATGCTCTGGCGACTTGTGTTTATCTTCTCGCCTACAATAATCATAATAAACCTCGCTGTAAACTCTTTAATTCAAACCGATAGCTAACATATCCATATTATCCAGCATATGTGGCGAGATTTCAAGATACCCCGAGAATTGATTCATAAAACTAGGCTTTCCCTACGCAGTACTTAATGAGAGAGTTTTAGAGGGGCGTAGCCCCTCTAAAGAAGTTATCTTCCCCTTCCCCTTGATAAGGGGAAGGGGATACAGGGGATAGGGTTCATAATTTACTCAAGGTTTACTATGCCACTCTTGCCGCCGCTTTTCCTAATTAGTCGAATATTTTCAATTTTGATGCCCCGGTCTACTGCTTTACACATATCATAGATGGTTAAGGCGGTAACCGCGGCAGAGGTAAGCGCCTCCATCTCCACCCCTGTTTTACCTGTGCTCTTTACCGTAGTAGTAATCTCCACGGCACAGCCGGTCTCATCCAAATTGAACTCAACCTTAATATCTCCAATAAGAACGGGGTGGCACAGAGGTATTAGGTAAGGGGTTTGCTTGCCTGCCATAATACCAGCTAGCTGAGCTACCGCCAGAGCATCCCCCTTTGGCACGTTTCCCTTCTTTAACAGGTCAAGGGTAGCAGCTTTCATCCTGACTAGGCACCTGGCTTGTGCCTCACGCTGGGTATCAGGCTTCTGGGTAACATCTACCATACAGGGTCGGCCCGAGGCATCTAAATGGGTTAGCTCTTCCACTACTACGGCTTCCGGCTTTTCTTTTTCTGATGGTGCAGGCCGCACCATTTCACCTTGACTGGCTAAACTGGTAGCCAAAGTGTGAGCTTCCTGGTGGAAAGGATTGGTAATATTTCGGTCAATCCACTGCCAGCGTACCTTTCGCTGGCTAACCGCCTCATCCAACTGCTCCCACAGGTCGCGGTTGGCGCGCCTTTGCCACCCTTGGCTCATACAACCAAAAAGATACTGGCTATCGGTATATACCGCCGCTTCCGCACCTTGAGGAGTGTGCAGTATGCCTTCCAGAGCAGCGGTAATCTCCATACGGTTGCTGGTCGTTTTCTTGACCATACCTGAGACAACACGCTTTTGACCGTCTTCAACAATAACTGCTCCCCAGCCACCCTGATGTAGAACTGGATTGTAAGCCCCGTCAGTATATATCTCAATCATTGCTAACCTCCTACTTGAGAAAATGGTCGGTCTTTAGGTATGTAGCCCTCAGCCAGGTGATGGCGCAGTGGCTTGCTGGCGACCGCCTCCTCGATCAGTTGTTTTAGCCCGCCTGAAGATATGCCACTACGCAGGGGCTGCTTCAGGTCTATTTCCTCCTCGGCTAACAAACAGGGGCGGAGCTTACCATCAGCAGTAAGACGCAACCGATTACAACGGAAACAGAAATGCTCACTAATCGGTGTAATGAAGCCAATGGTGCCCGTAGCCTGAGGAAAACGAAAATACTTGGCTGGTCCATTGCCTACACCGGGCAGGCAGGACTCAAATTCCCCCAACTGCTCCAGACGCCTTCTCATATCACTAACTGAAACAAATTGAGGGGCGATGGTAGTTGCCGCAGCCAAGGGCATAAGCTCGATAAAGCGCACATGCCACCCCTCATTAATGGTTTTAGTAGCAAAATTAAGCACTTCATCATCATTAATACCAGACATAACCACCATATTAATCTTAACTGGGTTAAGCCCGACTGACCTAGCGATATCAATACCTCCCAGGACATCACCAAGATTATAGCTACAGCGGGTAATGGACTCAAATCTGTCCTGTCTAAGTGTATCCAGGCTTACATTAACTCGCTGCAAGCCGGCTGATTTTAGCTCAGCCGCATCGCGAGCAAGCAAGATTCCGTTGGTAGTCAGAGAAATATCATCTATGGCATCTATTTGCGCCAGCATCTGGATTAATCGAGGCAGGCTCGACCTCAACAGAGGTTCACCGCCAGAAATTCTCACCTTATTTATGCCTAGTTCAGCGGCTGCCTGGGCTAAAGTATAGATTTCCTCATAGGTAAGAATGTCGCGGTGAGGCAACAGGTGAATGCCACCAGCTGGCATGCAGTAGATACAACGCAGATTACAGCGGTCAGTTACCGAGATACGCAGATAATTTATAGGACGCTGGAAGGAATCAGAAAGCCCGGTCATGGATAATATTTCCTGTTACGATTTCGGCTGATTTACACCATATATTCACTGCCCCGAAATTCACCAAAAATCAGAGTTTCTTGGAGCAGATTAGCCTCTCCAGCACCTGGAGTGCTTTTCTGGCTGCCTGCCCCCGATGGCTGACCTGGTTTTTTATTTCCAGAGGTAACTCAGCCATGGTCTTATCCAGTTGAGGAAGGTAAAAGATGGGGTCATAACCAAAACCGTGCTTACCCCTCGGCTCAAAAGTAATAACGCCCCGACACTCACCGGAGCAAAACTCTAACTCACCATCAGGTGTCGCTATAGCAATAACACACCGGAAACGGGCAGACCGCTCTAGCCACGGAACGCCCTTGAGCCGTGACAATAAGTAGTTTACCCTATCCCTGTCTGAAGCACCCTCACCAGCATAGCGAGCCGATAGCCGACCAGGCTCACCACCTAAAGCATCAACCTCCAGCCCCGAATCATCAGCCAGAGCCAGTAGCTGACTCTCAGTGGCTAGGGCGGTCGCCTTTAACCTGGCATTTTCTTCCAGGCTTTCCCCCACCTCATCAACTACAGTGTTAATACCCTGCTCAGCTAGGGTAACCAGCTCATAGGCAGGGTTATGGAGCAGACTCTTATATTCGCGCACCTTGCCTTTATTGTTTGTTGCCAGGAGGAGCTTGGGCATACTGGTAATTAAAGGTCAGTAAACCTTCCCTCCAGCTTCTTTAAAACTTCGGGCATGGTGGTGTATTCCATCTCTTCCAGGGGCAGACGGTGTGGCTCAAAGGGACCATGATAACGCATAAAGTTGGCTATCTCGTTTGCCTGCCTGCGGGCGGGGTCAAAGGACTTATCAGCAAACATATCACGAGGTCCAATTAGCTTGCCTCCAGAAAGTTGAAAACCAAGTGCTACCACTCTGGGTGGTCCATCAAAGCGAGTCGGGGTGCTATCGCCAACAGCTACTGGCATAAGGGGACCATGATGTGAGCCCCGCATCCAGCCCTCCACCAGCAGGGGCAAACTGAATGGTTCCAGCACCTCTCCTACCGCCGGGAATTGCCCCTGGGAGCGGACAACGCATACCGGGTCATCCTTGCCCACATATCGCCCCGCCATTAAACACAGACGCTGGGTGGAGGATACCGCCGCTATCTCCTTGCTTTCCCGATGATAGACTGACTTTACTATATAGCGTGAAGTCGCCCCGATGAAAACCAGCAAATCATAAATCTCATCAGGGCTATTAAAGGTTATCTTCTTGTGTTCCTTGACATCGTGCACCTCAAAGGCAAAACCACCATGCATATTGGCGGCAATAACCAGCCCGATAGTATTAAACGGGTCAGCAAACATCTTATATAGCGGCAGGTTCCACGCCCCGGCCGAGGTTTTGTCAGCCATAAAAATAATAATGGTCTCCGCCGCTCTCTCCTCAAACTCCATCTCGGCTACCCCCGGTCCCATCCCCTTGACATTGCCTGAGAAAGCATCAGATAGTAAATCCTGCCCGGCACCGTGAAGTTTTAACTGCTTAGCTACCTCTGTACAGTCAACAAAGGTATTCCAGGCTAATTTATGGATTTTCTCATTGTCTACACCATGCTGGTGGGTCATAATCAGTTGCAGGTCATCCCCACACTTGGTCACATGATAGTCAACCACTAATCCATCTTCTTTAGCCTTGGCCATGCACTCACCAGCCCTGGCGATAATATCAGGGTGAGACTCAGAATGCCCCACATAGCCGCCAACATCAGCCTTAATTACACTCAGTGTAATATCCATAGTTCCTCCTTAATAATCAATTCCCCTCCGTGCCGTTATCCCTTCATCATGGAAATGCTTAATCTTCAGCATCTCAGTAACCAAATCAGCCAGTTTGATTAACCTGGCACCAGCCTCGCGACCGGTAAGGATAAGGTCCACATTCTTCGGCCTATCACCAATAAGCTTAATCACATCATCAACCTCAACCAGCTTCCAGGCGGCGGCTAAATTCACCTCATCCAGCACCACTAGGTCATAGCTACCACTGAGCATGGCTTGGCGGGCAGCGGCTAAACCCTGGTTTGCCTGCTCTCTTTCCTCGGGCTTGATATTCTCCGGGTCAACGAATCCTTTTTGTCCGAAGCTGGCTACAGTGGCATTAGGCAATTTAGCCAAGATATCGCATTCACTGCAAGGATAATCACCCTTCATGAAGTAGGCAATGTATACTCTCAGCCCATAACCCAGGGCACGAAGCGCTACCCCTATTGCTGCTGAAGTCTTGCCCTTCCCATCACCGGTAAAAATCTGAACCAGACCCTGTCTAAGCGGTTTAGATGGCGAACAACTATGTAATAATTCTTCTTCTGTCAATAAAGTCCCCTGACCAACAACCGGTAACGGGATAGCTAAAGACCGAGACTGCAACAACGACAGTTTACCAACCTGACTTCACTATGTCAAGGAACAAGCCGGGAGCATTGTTACCACCGTTACAATAATGCTATAATACCAGCCAAAACTTGCTTGGTATAGATAAGAGGGGTTATAACCAGAGGGGGTAAGGCTAGCATGGAAATAATCCCCGCCATAGACCTTAGACAGGGTAAGTGCGTTCGCCTTTATCAGGGTGACTATGATGAGGAGACAATATTCTCTGATGACCCGGTAGAGGTTGCCCTGGAGTGGCAATCGCTGGGGGCACCAAGACTGCATATCGTCGACCTTGACGGTGCGGCGACAGGTGAGCTTTGTAATCTGGATATTATACAAGAGATAGCCAGTGCCGTATTAATTCCTACCCAGCTAGGTGGTGGCATTCGCCGACTGGAAACGATAGAGCAACTGCTTAAGGCTGGTGTAGAGCGGGTTATCCTGGGCACAACTGCCGTGGAAGACCCCAAGCTTGTTGAAGAGGCGTGCCGCAAATTCAGCGAGTCTATTATTGTCAGTATTGATGCCAGGGAGGGACGTATTGCTACCCACGGCTGGTGTCAACAAACGGAGTTAAAGACTGTAGAGTTCTCCAAAGCCATGGCACAGCTCGGGGTAAAGCGTTTTATCTACACTGATATTAGTCGTGATGGCACCCTCACCGAGCCAAATTTTCCCGCTATCACCGAGCTGGTTAATACTATTAGTTTGCCTGTTATCGCCGCCGGTGGCATTTCATCACTAAAGCACCTCAAGGTGCTTAAATCACTCGGCGTAGAGGCGGCTATAATCGGCAAAGCACTCTATACCGGAGACATCAACCTGAAACAAGCGCTAGCCGCTATGCTCAAGTAGCCAGGGAGTTTTATCTTTTCCTTCCCCTTTGAGCGGAAAGAAAGGTTTGAGCGGAAAGAAAGGTTTGAGCGGAAAGAAAGGTTTGAGTGGAAAGAAAGGGGAGTCTAAGAGGGGGCGAAGCCCCCTCTTTTCAAAAAACCTTCCCCCTCATGCAAGGAAGATATTCCTATAATGGAGAGGGGGACACAGGGGGTGAGGTTGATAGAAAATCTAAAATTTAACGAAAAGGGGCTTATCCCGGCTATAGCCCAGGATGCCGATACCAACGAGGTGCTGATGCTGGGCTATATGAATGAGGAATCACTGCGCCGAACCTTATCTAGTGGTGAGGTGTGGTTTTACAGTCGTAGCCGGCAGGAGCTATGGCACAAGGGTGAAACCTCAGGCAACCGTCTCGAGGTGCGCTCGGTATGGAAAGACTGTGATAGCGATACCATTCTGGTTATAGCACACCCTACAGGTCCCATATGTCACACCGGTAATAAGACCTGCTTCTTTCAGCAGCTAACCAAACAGGATATATAAAAGGGGTAAGTATACCTTGGACACAGGTAACTTGCAGTAATGGAACATATGTGCTACAATGCATAGTGTGGGTGTTGACAAAGGCGGGTATAGTGTTAAAATTATAGTAGGAGTTTACCAGGGGGGTAGATATGACTAATGTATTTGATGTTGCGAAATATATATTAGAGAAACAAGGCCCCATGACAACTATGAAATTACAGAAGCTTGTCTATTATTGCCAAGCATGGTCTTTGGTATGGGATGAAAAGCCCTTATTCACAGAGGCGATACAGGCTTGGGCAAGTGGCCCAGTAGTGCGAGAGCTCTATGATGAGCACAGAGGGGAATACCAAATCTCTACCTTGGTCAAAGGGGATGTGAGTAATTTGCAGCCATATGAGAAAGAGACTATAGATGCTGTATTGCAGGCTTATGGCGATAAGCCTGCTCAATGGCTTAGTGACTTAACGCATATGGAAAAACCTTGGAATGAAGCCCGTGAAGGAATTCCTATTGGGCAGAACTGCGAAAATGAAATAACTTTAGCCTCTATGTCCGAATACTACGGCTCTATGCCACCTGATTGCGAACCAGTCTAATGGGCAAAAGGCAGCCTAAAAAGAAAAGGGGTATTAATCCTAGAACTGGCAGAATCCCCACAAAAATACTTGACCCAATAACTTACGATGGCATGAATTTCTCGTGGCGTGTTCATGACGGTTACATTGACTACGAACACCCTGAGTTTGGTTGGGTTAAAGTTACAATACTAGACTTTTTGCAGAAAATAGTTCAAAGACTTCAGTCATACGAAGGATTAATATGGCATGAGTTGAAGCAAGACCACCGCTGTCACCCGTGGGGATTAGATGAAATACCCAAAGAGTGCTACGAAAGGCTGGAAGAACGCCAAATAGATATTACTGAGCTATATCAAATACCCCTAGGAAATAAGCCAAGAATAATAGGATATAAAACTGGAAGCATTTTCTATCTTATGTGGTATGACCAAGACCACAAATTCTGCCCAACAAAAGCGAAGTAGCCATACACCTTAAGTAAAGGATAATGTACCTTTATTGAAACGGTAGCCTGTCTAACCAATACTACTAAAGTGTCTTGTCAGGGAGGCACGCCCTCAAGAGGGAGCCTGAGCCGCCGCCTCAGGCTGGTCAATCTCCACTAACTTATTTAGTGCCGCCAGGGCAACCTCTAGCTGACTGTCATCGGGCTCCCTGGTGGTCAGTGATTGCAGCCAGAGTCCCGGAGCCAGAATTGTCCTGACCAGACGATTGTTTCTGTGCCTGCCGCCAAAATAGATAACCTCATAACTTAGTCCAGCAATAACCGGGATGAGGAGAACTCGCGACAACACCATCAGCCATACCGAAGGTCGACCAATAAGGGCAAAGACTAAAATGGCTATAATCAAAACGGCAAACAGAAAGCTGGTACCACAACGCACATGAGCCGTCTTATACCCCCGGGCAGCATCTACCTCCAGTGGAGCACCATCCTCATAGGCATTTATCACCTTATGCTCGGCACCATGATAAGCAAATACCCGCTTCACGTCAGGCATCAGAGTCATTAACCTGAGGTAAGCAATAAACATAGCCAGTCGGACAAGTCCCTCTATCAGGTAAAATACCACAGATGCCCCGATATAAGGGTCAAGTAACTTGGTGATTAGAAGGGGAGCGACAAAGAACAGAACAACCGCCAAGCCCAGGGAAATGACAACTATAACCAGAAAATATCCTCCCGAAATCTTCTCCTCTTCCTCCTCCAGCGACACGCTAGCCGAGTAGAGCAGGGTCTTAATACCCAGAACCATAGCCTCAATTAAAACAATGATACCCCGTATTAGCGGAGCTTTCCTCATCCACCCGGTATAGATAGCAGACAGCGGACGGACATCCGTAGCCAGTCCACCACCAGGGCGACGCACCACGGTCACCACTGTCTTTTGCCCCCGCAGCATCACCCCCTCAATAACTGCCTGACCCCCGTAGTAGAATTTCTCTGCCACAACAAAACCCCTTAATAAACAAAAAGGAGCGGTTTACCAACACGCTCCTACCGCCTTAACTATGTTTGTTTAACCCTCTATCTTGTAGCGCCGCTTAAACCGCTCCACCCTGCCCGCAGTATCTACCATTCTCCGCTCCCCGGTGAAAAAGGGGTGACACTTACTGCATAACTCAACCCTTAGCACCTTCTTGGTAGAACCGGTGGTAAAGGTATTGCCACAAGCACAAATTACCTGAGCATCGGTAAAATACTGGGGGTGAATCTTCTCTTTCATACCATTTAACTAGCGTAAACGCTAACCTTCCTCCGGTTGTTGCTGGTAGGCTCGAATTTAACCACGCCATCAATTAAGGCAAAAAGGGTATAATCCCGGCCGACACCAACATTATTGCCAGGGTGAATGCGCGTCCCCCGCTGACGAACCAAAATAGTCCCAGCATGCACCTGCTGTCCAGCGTATCTCTTCACCCCCAGCATCTTGGGCTTGCTATCACGACCATATCGGCTGGTACCGCCCGCCTTCTTATGTGCCACTTGTTATCACCTCTTCTTCACCTTGGCCCGCATCATTAACCGGCTCAACTACTCTGTCAATCACCAGCCTGGTATAAAACTGACGATGCCCTGTCTTCTTGCGGTAACGCACCTTCGGCTTATACTTAAAAACAATAACCTTCTTCGTCCTGCCCTCTCCCTGCGAGGTAGCAAGGACCTTTGCCCCATCAACAGTGGGCGTACCTACCTTCACCTTGTCCCCATTGGCAATAAGTAGCACCCTATCCAGCTCAACAGTACTACCCTCAGCCGCATCCAGGCGTTCTACATCTATGGTCTGACCCGGGGTTACCTTGTATTGTTTGCCACCAGTTTCAATAATAGCGTAAATCTTCAACCTCCACAAAAGCCCATTCTACCAATTGTCCAACCAAAGTGTCAAGCGCTTAGGCTTACGGGTTCGGATTGAACTTTGTGGACATTTTGTTTAAAATAGCTGAAGGCACTGCCGAAATAAAGAGAGGTAGGATAGGGAAGATGGAAGATATAGTGCTTGATACCAATTTGAAAAGTCTTAAGCTTTTCAAAAAAGGGAAGGTGAGGGATATTTATGACCTGGATGACAAGCTCCTCATCGTGGCTACCGACCGAATTTCTGCCTTTGATGTGGTCATCCCCAGCGGAATCCCCCAAAAGGGGAGAATCCTCACCGCCCTCTCCCTCTTCTGGTTTGATTTTTGCCAGGATATCATTGCCAACCACCTTCTACCGCTCAGCCTTACCTTCCTCCCCGAGCAGGAAAGGAAGCTTTTGGAGGGAAGGGCAATGCTGGTCAAAAAGACAAACCCCCTCCCTGTGGAGTGCATCGTGAGGGGGTATCTTTCAGGTTCAGCGTGGAAGGAATACCAGAGCCAGGGGTCGGTGTCGAGAATCAAGCTTCCCCCCGGGCTTCAGGAATCAGATAAATTACCAGAGCCTATTTTCACCCCGTCAACCAAAGCCCAAACCGGTCACGATATAAATATAACCTTTGACGAGCTTCAAAACCTGGTGGGGGCGGAGCTTGCCTCAAAGCTGCGCCAGGCATCCCTCAACATATACCTGAAGGCATCGGATTACGCTGAGAAAAGAGGAATAATCATCGCCGATACCAAATTTGAGTTCGGGATTGGTGATGGGGAGGTTATTTTAATAGATGAGCTTCTTACTCCAGATTCATCCCGGTTCTGGTCAAAAGAAGAATATAAACCGGGCAAGCCTCAGCCGAGTTTTGACAAGCAATTTGCCCGGGATTACTTAAACGGGCTTGAGTGGGATAAGACTCCGCCGGCACCGGAATTGCCCCCCGAGATAATTGAGGAAACCAGCCGAAAGTATCTGGAGGCTTGTAACCGGCTTCTGGGCTGGTGATAAAATTCCACCTAAAGATGGAGGAGCACTGGTAAAGCCCGGGTCACCGGCTCTGAAGCCGCCGCCATAGCTCACCCACCCTGGCTTTTAACTCATCAAGGTCACAATCAGTATCTATTACCACATCGGCATGCCTTATCCGTTCCTCTGAGGATAGCTGGGAGTGGATACGAGCCAGAGCCTGCTGGCGAGACAAGCCTTTCTGTGCCTCAAGTCGGCTTAGCATGGTAGCCTCAGAGGCTACCGTAACCCAAACCTCATCTACCGATGAAGTCCAGCCGACTTCAATTAGCAACGGAGCTTCAAGGACTACTACATCCATTCCCTGACGCCGGTAGTCATCAAGTTGAGCCGTTACTATTTCATACATCCGGGGGTGCATTATCTGGTTCAGACGGGCTAAGGACTCAGGATTGCCAAACACCATCTCACCCAGCTGTTCACGGTCAATATCACCGCCAGGGGTAAGAATCTGCCTGCCAAAGGCAGCCACTACCTGCCGCCATACCTCGGTATCAGGTTTGAAGGCTTCATGCCCCACTTTGTCGGCGTCCAGAATAACCGCCCCCAGTTCAGCCAGAAACCGGGACACGGTGCTCTTGCCACTACCGATACCGCCAGTAAGCCCGATGACTTTCATTGACTATCCTTTTATCTAAGTCTATCTGCTAGCAGGCAGGTAGTCAAGAGATTATTTATCTACCTCACCCTTTGATTTTTATTAGGTAACCCTATCCCCTTTATCCCCTTCCCCTTGGTAAGGGGAAGGGGAAGAAATTTTATAAGAGAGGCTTCGCCTCTCTTTCACTCACCGATAAATACTGATGGTGAGCCAAGCCCAGTAAAGCCCCCCTGTTTAGACAAGAATAATAATCAGGGGTGTTTACCAGAGAAGTAATCAGGGGGAGTTTAAGAGGGGCGTAACTCCCTCTTTCTAATATCCCTCCCCATATCTTTAACTCTCCCTCAAAAGAATAACCAGCTCTAAGGGTGTTTAAGAGGGGCGTCAGCCCCTCTTAATTAATATCCCCCTCCCCCTCTCCCTCGAGGGAGAGGGGGATTAAGGGGGTGAGGGTGATAATAAATAGCGCTATACAGTCTATAATTGGCAATAGCCTAACTTATGATGGAACATCAGTCAGGAAGTCTTGACTCAAGCCTGCTATAATATAAACTTATGTTTTATAGGAGTAAGTGCTGATGCCAGTTGATTGGGTTAGCATAGCTATAATTGGCACTGCCTTCCTGGGGCTGGTGAATGTCATTGATAGCCACCTCATCTCCAGGCGAATGCCAAGCTTGCGGGCTTTCCTGCTGCCGGTGAGCTTGGTTACCCTGATTTATGGGTTAGTCTTATTTTACCTGTTCCCACTACCTGAGGACATCGGCATCTGGCCGTTAGCGGTGGCAGTAGCCTCTGGTATACTTCGGACTACCTCGATTACCATCCTGCTTTATACTATGAAGAGGGAAGAGGTGGCACGGGTGGTACCGGTAGCCAGCACCTATCCTGTTTTCGTAGCTATTATGGCGGTTTTGCTTCTGGGAGAGACACTAAATTACCCGCAGTGGATAGCAATAATTATCGTGGTCGCCGGAGCGGTAATCATCTCATCCAGACGGAGCCCCGGTGGTTCTACCACCTGGCAGGGTGCTTTATTCTTCCTCCTTATCGGCTCCAGCCTGCTTATGGCAGGGGCACATGTAGCTGCCAAATATGCCCTTGCCTATATCTCCTTCTTGAATATGTACTGTATTGGTGCCTTCTGCATGTCTGGCTTGTTCCTGCTCATTTCACTGCGTCCTCATATTCTCAAGGAGCTGGGCAATATGAAACAGCGGAACTCAGCCCTGACCTCAATCACTCTTAATGAGGCAGTGGTAATGATAGGAGTATTGCTGTTATTCTGGGCGATGGAGAGAGGGCCGGTGTCTCTAGTTTCTACCATTATCAGCAGTCGTCCCATATTTGTAGTTATATACGCTCTCATCCTGAGCCGTGTCTCTCCAATGCTTCTGGAGTGGCACTATGGCAGGGGAATGCTGGCACTGCGGCTCATCGCGATTACTATGATTGTCGGCGGGATAGCTATTATCTATCTAACCTGAGTATATTCGAAAATCTGCGCCCTCCAGCCTATAGATGATAACTGCCAAGTGGTATAATTAACTTAAGAGGTGATTATGCGTGAAGCAATGCTCTATGAAAAGCTGCCCGACTCCAGGGTGCGGTGTAATACCTGCCAGTGGCACTGCAACATAGGTCCAGGTAAGTTTGGTGTCTGCAAGATGTATCACAACCAAGATGGTGTCCTCTACAATATGAACTACGCCAAGGCATCATCAGTAGCCGTTGACCCCATTGAAAAGAAACCGTTATTCCACTTCTTCCCTGGTAGTCAGGCTTTCTCCCTCGGCGGCTGGGGATGCAACTTTCATTGCCAGGACTGCCAGAACTGGGAAATTTCCTGTCCTGAGATTGGCGAGCCGTGGCTTGGTTCTCAGGAAATTCAACCTCAAGCGGCAATAGAACTGGCTAAGTTCCACCAATGCCAAGGTATTGCCTGGACATATAATGAGCCTGGAATCTGGTTTGAATATACCCTGGACTCAGCCAAGCTGGCTAAGGAGAATAACCTGTATACCGTCTATGTGACCAATGGCTACCTGACCCCTGAGGCACTGGATACTATCGGACCCTATCTGGATGCGTGGCGGGTCGATATTAAAGGCTTTTCTGACTCCTTCTACCGCGAGCTGGCTAAGATAAGTGGCTGGCGAGGAATACTTGAGGTTGCCCAGCGGGCTAAAGCCAAGTGGAATATGCATGTCGAGGTCGTTACCAACATCATACCCACTATGAATGACGATGACCAGCAACTTGATGGTATTGCTAACTGGATACGAGACGAGCTTGGCGAGCTAACGCCGTGGCATGTAACCAGGTTCTACCCCGGTTATCATCTGATGCACTTACCACCAACCCCGGTATCCACCCTGGAGCACGCCTGTGATATCGGGCAAAAAGCTGGTCTCAAGTTTATCTATGCTGGCAATGTCCCGGGACATAAAAGCGAGAACACTACCTGCTATTCCTGTGGTAAGCTTATCGTCCAGAGGTTTGGCTATCAAACCAAGGTATTGGGTCTGAAAGATTCAAGGTGCAAGTTCTGCGGAGCGGAACTCAACTTCAGAACATCCACCACTCATCCCAAGTAAACTGGAGGTGCCATATGACAGGAATTATTTTTGGCTGTGTTGTCCCTCACCCTCCATTAATGGTCCCGGATATAGGGCGGGGGGAGGAGAGACGTATCTCAGCGACACTGGAATCTATGGAGGAACTGGCGGATAAGCTGGCTCAACAAAAACCTGAGACTATCCTGGTGATAAGCCCGCATGGTGTCTCTTATCCTAGCGCTATGGGCATAGTTACGGCAAAATCCTCAACTGGCAACCTGCACAACTGGGGAGTCCCGGGACCCGATTACCACTTTGATAATGACCTTAGTATGGTCTCTGCCATTGAGAAAGAGGCAGATGCTGCTGGTATCCCCCTACAATCTATTGGTGAAACCGGCTACGACATCGACCACGGGGTGCTGGCGCCGATGTATTACCTCTTTCGGGCAGTAAAGGGGATTCCAATGGTCCCCCTTACCTTCTGCTGGCTACCACTGAGCACTCACTTCGCCTTTGGGCAGGCAATAAATAGGGCGGCAACTGAAACCGGTAAGAGGGTGGCTTTAATAGCCAGCGGTGACCTGTCTCACCGTCTTCTCCCCAGTGCCCCCGCCGGTTATGACCCGCAGGGTAAAGTGTTTGATAAAAAGCTGGTGGATGCCCTGTCCCGCCTTGATACCCACGCCGTTCTTAATCTGGACGAGGACCTGATTGAGCATGCCGGGGAATGTGGCTTGCGCTCTATTGTTATTCTTCTCGGCACATTACAGGGGCTATCAGTAACACCACACATTCTCTCTTACGAAGGACCATTCGGTGTCGGCTATATGGTAGCCTCCTTTGAAACTGAACAACTGTCGCCGCTGGTTCAACTAGCCAAGAAGACGGCGGAGACCTTTGTCAGCGAAGGCAAGGTTATTGAACCTGAAGAACTTACCCCCGAGATGAAGGAGAAAGCTGGCGTTTTTGTTTCCATTCACAAACACGGAGAGCTGAGGGGCTGTATCGGCACCTTTGAACCCACCCAGAAGAATGTAGCTGAGGAAACCATAGCCAATGCCATCAGCTCAGCCACCAGAGACCCCCGCTTCCCCCCCATCACTCCCGATGAACTGGCTGACCTTGACTACAGCGTGGATGTTCTTACCTCTCCTGAGCCGGTGAAGAGCCAGAACCAGCTAGACCCCAAGAAATACGGGGTTATTGTAGAGTCGGGGTTCAGGCGGGGTCTGCTCCTCCCTGACCTGGAGGGGGTAGATAGCGTGGACTACCAGATTAACATCTGCCGCCAGAAAGCAGGTATAATGCCCGATGAGCCAGTAAGGCTCTACCGGTTTGAGGTGAAGAGACATAAGTGAGTGCCTAAAGGGGGATGATGTTTATGACGGACGTAAGGGAAGCTTGTAAAGTTTGTGGGTATGTAAGTCATCTCGGGGCTGTAGCCCGACACCATATCATCCCAAGGGATGTTACCAATCAGGCCGGTATGCCAGAGTCGGCAACGGTAAACCTCTGCTGTAATTGCCACTTTGAGCTTTATACTTGGTACAGAACGAAAGTTACCGACATGGTTTATGACCCTGAGACCAAACGATTTAGGGATAAGTCATGGGATGAAAAGGTTAAAGACTACGAGTCTGCCTTTAATGAATTCAAGAAATACAGGGATGAGCAGGAAAAAGCCGTTAGAGAAAGCAAGTAATGGTAAAGTCAGATTAACCCTTTGAGGTGAGGAGGTATAAGTGAATACCTAAGATGGGTAGATTGAAGGGGCGAAGCCCCTTCAAAACCTCTACCTCCCCCTCTCCTTTAGGAGAGGGGGACACAGGAGGTGAGGTAGATAAATAAAGGAGGTCATCAAAAATGGGCGTTCTTTCTCCTGCCCTGGCGGTGAGAAATATGAAGGAAACAATTGAATTCTACAAGAATTCTCTCGGATTCAAGATGGAAATGGCTTGTCCTGATGCCAATAACCCCGAATATGCCGAGCTCTCCAAGGACGGTGTGGTGCTGATGTTTATCTTGGCTAAAAGTTGCGACATTGGCAGTGAACAAAAGCTGGGCATCGGGGTAACACTGTATATACAAATTGATGGAGATATTGATGAGTATTACCAGGAACTGAAAAAGAGGGGGGTCAAGATTACGGTTGATATAGCAGACGAACCATATGGTATCAGGGACTTTACCGTAGAGGATGTTAATGGATATATTCTGACATTTAATCAGGTCTCCAAGACAGTTAAGAGTCGTACGAGCCGTGGCACCCCTATGACCAAGCCTGAGGATTCTTGGGGGAAAACCTCGTCAACCTATACTACATCTACTATTTGAACCCTGATGGCAGTCTCAACAGCTACGATATAAATTGGGAAAGCGCAATGCTTAAGGTAAGCTTTAGCTCAATCGGCTGTTTTACCCCAGAACATTGAATAGGTGAAAAATCCATAGTAATCCGGCAGATTCAAAATGAAATTCGGTGAATCCGGTAGGCAAAGACGCTGGAATTCTACCAAATCATCGGATGACAGCTCAGGTGCTACGTTTGGCCAACGCATATCAAAAAGAGCCACCAGGGAACTGCGTATATCATCACTAAGGGGGGCATAGAAACTATTGGCAAAGACTTTTGCCCTGGGTTCCTTTAGCCCCAGTTCGTGAAACCAGCCCAGTGCACGTAAGAAGTGCAACTCCGGCTTCTTCCCCGGTATAAAAGGAGCAATGCCGGCCGATGTTGCTCCCAACCGGGCTTCCAATCGGGGATATCCGGGAAGCAGATTTTCGGAAGACCAGGCAGCGATGGCCACAATACCACCGGGCTTTACTACCCGCGCCAGCTCTTTCAGTAAAGGCAGAGGTTCCCAGGGGCCGTATCCCACACAGTCGGTGCTCCATACCCAATCGAAGGCATTATTATCAAAGGGAAGGTTGGCTACATCCCCTTCCTGAAAAGAAATCCGTTCTGACATACCAGCATCCCTAATAATCTCCCGGCCACGCTCAAGCATCTTCGCAGATATATCCAGACCGGTGACACGCCCGCTAAGTCCCACTTCCTCGGCCAGTAACAGGCACTGGAGACCAATGGCACATCCGGCATCCAGTCCCCGGCTTCCCTCAGGCAGCTCTAATGCCCTAACCATGGCACGAAGGGTTGACTCTCTTAGCGAGTTAAACACTGACGCGCTCTGTATATAAGACTCAATATCCATTATTTCCCTCCCGACAGCATTGGCTTGTTGTCTAATGATGCTAAAATATCCACTTTAAGTAAACGATTTAAAAGTAAATGTGTAGGTGTATAATGATTTATTGACTTTAGGATTGTTATATTTTATGCCAAGTTCCAAAATCAATTACCTATTCATCTCAACGAAGGGTTCATTATTTTCCCTGCTATCCGTTTAGCCAACATTTTAGTGTAATTTCCCAACAGGGGGTTGTCAATAACTCTTACAAGCCGAAGTGTAGCCAACCGTTGAACTAGCTAGCCTGAAGCCGATATTGCTTGACGAGTGCTGAGAGAAGCGTTAGACTTCTGTTACAACGGTCCCACCAGATATTATAACCCCTGTATCCTAGAGCAATGCTACACGCCTTGCTTCTAAGCAGCGGTCAGCCTAAAATGCTAGTGTGTAACTGAGGGTAGAATCGCATCCCACTAGGAGTATGAGAAGCATGGTTAATCACATTATCGAAGTGGAGAATCTGGTCAAGCGGTTCGGTGAACTGGTCGCCGTGGACGGCATCAGTTTTACGGTGGCGCCGGGCGAAATCTTCGGTTTCCTGGGTCCGAACGGGGCAGGGAAGACCACTACTATCAACATCTTGTGTACCCTATCCCGACCAACATCGGGGCGAGCTATTATTAATGGCTTTGATGTGGTGCGTCAGCAGAGTCAAGTGCGCCAGTCAATCGGGCTGGTCTTTCAGGACCCCAGCCTCGATGAACGGTTGAGTGGATTACAGAACCTGCGTTTTCACGCCCTGGTGTATAACGTGCCTGCCGCCGTTCGCGAAAAGAGGATAGAGCAAGTTCTCAACATGGTTGAGCTCTGGGACAGACGCCATCATCAAGTGCGTTACTACTCAGGCGGTATGAAACGCCGTCTGGAGATAGCGAGAGGACTGCTACACTATCCTAAGGTGTTATTCCTCGATGAACCCACACTGGGGCTGGACCCACAAACGCGCAACCGGATATGGGAATACATACTCGAACTGCGACGGCGTGAAGGGACTACTGTTTTTCTAACTACTCACTATATGGATGAAGCTGAAAAAGCAGACCGTATTGCCGTCATTGACCACGGAAGGCTGGTTACCATTGATACCCCGGAAAGGCTAAAGGAGATTGTAGGTCAGGATATAGTCTCGGTAAAAACCGATGACGACGACAAAGCAGTTGAAGAAATCAGGCTTCGCTACCAAATCGAGGCCAGACGCGACAGCAATGGACTTACCTTCGAAGTAACCAGTGGTGAAGAGTTTCTCCCTATATTCATAAAGGAATTCGGCACCAAGATACTGAGTGTCAGCCTGCGCCGCCCGAGCCTAGACGATGTCTTTCTCAAGCTCACCGGGCGGGAAATGAGGGAGGAGGAAGTAAGCGATGTGTTCAGGGCAATGGTTCGCCAGCATGGCCGTCGTGCCCGACGTTAGGGGGAGGCGGTGAACAATCTGCGTGGGGTATACACTATCTGGTATCGCGATATACTTCGCTTCTGGCATGATAAGATGCGCCTGATTGGGTCTTTAATATTTCCCCTTCTGTTTCTGGTCGTGTTTGGTAGCGGACTCAGTACCAGGATGGAGTTTCTTGCCCCTGGAGTCGATTTCACTCAGTTCATGTTCCCTGGCATTATCGGGATGACAGTGCTTATGAGTTCATTTACGGCAGGAATCTCCGTGGTCTGGGACCGTGAGTTTGGCTTCCTCAAAGAAGTGCTGGTCGCCCCCATCAGTCGTGCCTCAGTGGCGGTAGGAAAAACACTCGGGGCAGCCACAGTGGCACTACTCCAGGGGGTTATTATTCTATTATTCGCACCCCTGGTTGGCATTTCTCTTTCGGCAGGGACAGTGCTTGGCTTACTACCGCTGATGTTGTTGCTGGCGGTTTCCACCGGCTCTCTGGGCGTTTTACTGGCGACGCGTATCAGATCTATGGAGGCGTTTACGGCGGTCACGCAACTGCTAATGTTTCCTATGGTGTTCCTATCTGGAGCATTTTTCCCACTAGAGGGGCTGCCGGCGTGGGTAGATTTCCTGGTCAAGCTCAATCCGGCTACCTATGGCATAGCCCCTATCCGCCAGGTAATGCTGGGGGCATCGTCTGAGTCTCTTTTTAGCATCAACCTGCTGGGGCATAGCATGTCACTGTGGGATAATCTTGCCGTGCTGGCAGTGTTTGGGATAGTTATGATTCTTCTGGCTATGCGGTCTTTTAGCAGTGAACAGTAGTTTCTCAATTGGTATTTGAGGCAATGTCCTGCTGTAGCTAATGAGTAGAGCAGCTAATACAGGGGTCGTAGGCTCTAACCAGCATCTCACAAAGTAGCCTAAGTTCATCCTCACCCTTATTTAAGTAATAAGGAACTAAAGCCTCGAGGTCGTGCTGAATGTTGGCATGATTTTGATTGGTGGGGATAATGCAGTTTGCGTTGACGATACAACCATTGTCATCATAAATATAGTCATGAATAAGAAGGCCACGTGGGGCTTCCACGGCTCTAATCCCACGCCCGGCTTTGATTGGAACCACGATATTTTCCTGTTGAATACCTGTTCGGAGCAGATGGTCGATAAGCCCTAAGCCCTCTTCTACCTCATGTATAATCTCCACGAGCTGGGCGATATTATTCATGAAGGGGTTACAACAGATTGGTTTTAGTCCTAACTCTTTGGCTGCCTTCATCGCCAATGGGTTTAACTGTTCATAGTTATTGTTTATCCTGGCTAATGCCCCGACTGCGTAAGATTCTCGGACATGTTTGGCAAACTTTGCTGTAGAGTGGGGTACGTAATACTCATTAGTGATTTCTAGGTATTGCTCCAGAGCGGCTATCCCGGTATCAGTAGAGGAGATGTTACCCCTGATGAAGGCGTATTCCTTAGGATGCTTGAGAGCAATAAACTCTGTCTCCCTAGAAAATTCGGGTAACTGGAATCCCTTGAAGAGTTCTACCGTGGCTTCTAGGTCGGGCAAGGCGTTGTTTAACCTTTTTTGCAGATGCAATAGCTCTTGTTTGCCAGGCAGGCGACCAAAGCCATTAACTCTAGCCGACTGGGGATGCACTGCCCGGCCGCCGATGACCTCCATGATATCGTTGCCTAGCTTCTTCAGACGCAGGCCACGGAGAACCACATCTTGGTGCGAATCCAGCAAGGGAAATACACTACCAGCCCCCAGAAAATCGGGGCCTGCCAAGAAATACAGGTGGAGAACATGGCTTTCTATCACCTCACCACAATAAAGAAGTTTCCTTAGTAATACGGTCTGCTCCGAAGGCTGGATGTCAAAAGCAGCTTCTGTAGCTTCCAGCGACGCTAACTGATGAGATACCGAGCAAATGCCACAAATACGGGAAGCTAAAACATGGACATCTTGCCATTGCCTACCTTTAAGCATCACCTCAAAGAAGCGCGGGGGCTCGGTTACCTCCCATCTTACTTCCTCGACCTTGTCATCGGTGGCTTTTACTATTATGTTGCCATGACCCTCTACCCTGGTTAATTGTTCCACCTTTATCTCAATTTTTCTCACTTCCACATGCTCTCCTGGCAAGCATTAAACAAATTGAATTGCCTGACTATATCTTCCACTGATAAGCCAGCCTTGTTTAGAATCTCCTTCTCAGCATTTATGTTAGGCTCATCAATGACTCCCCGGCAGCTCCAGCAGGTAGCACCAGCAGTGACGCAGGTAGCCTGGCAGCCACCCCGCGTTACGGGGCCGAGACAGGTCATGCCTTTGTCAAAGACGCAGACATTCCCTGCCATCTTACATTCAGCGCAGACAGGGTCATTAGGTTGATAGGGGACCTTGCCAGCTAAGATTTCTTGCACCACACGTATAAATTCTTCTTTCACAATGGGACAACCGGGGATATAAAAATCAACGGGTATTACTGCGCTTATCGGTCGAGCGGGGATAGTATTGTAGTAACGGGCAGCCTCACCATACTCAGCGTTGAGTATTTCATCCATAGGGTAAGAGTTTTTGAGGCAGTTGACCCCACCCAGGCAGGCACAAGCACCTATGGGTATCACCATCTTTGCCCTTTCCCTAATTTTCTTCAGCATGACAATTTCTGATCTTTTGGAGCAGGCACCATCGATAAAGGCAATATCGTAATAAGCACTCCGTTCTGTCATTGCCTCCCTGAAAGTCACAATATCCAAGTTGGCTATCAGGTTAGGCATCTCCTCTTCACAGTTTAGTATCTGGAGTTCACACCCTTCGCAGCCGGTAAAATCAAAGACAGCAACCTTGGGCTTCATACCTCGGTCTCCCTAAGCTTACTGATTTCCTCATAATTAAACACGGGGCCATCTAGGCAGACATACACGTTGCTAATCTGACAATGCCCACAGAAACCCATACCACATTTCATTCGCCGCTCCAACGAAAGGAGTATTTGCTCCTTAGCTATGCCCTTCTTCAGACATTCAGCTACCACATAGCGATACATTACTGGTGGGCCAACCACCAGAGCGGTCGTATTATCAGGTTCTATATCCACTTGGGGGAAGAGGGTAGTGATTACGCCTACGCTCCCCTCCCATGACACATCCACTGGGCAGCGATCTACAGACTCCAGAATCTCAATATCCTGCCCTCGCTTCCATTCAGCAGGCTCCCCCTTGAAGAGTTGCTCCGCTGGCTGGCGGCAGCCGTAGAGCAGGGTAATTTTGCCAAACTGGCTACGCTGGTCTATAGCATACTGAATCATAGAGCGAAGGGGACAAAGCCCAATACCACCAGCGACAAAAAGCAGTTCCCGCCCTAACAGTTTGGATACCGGGAACCCATTGCCAAAGGGGCCTCTGATACCCAGGATGTCGCCAGGCTGTAGTTGGTGGAGAGCCCGAGTCACGTTACCTACCGCCCTGATGCCAAGCTCAAACGAGCCATCCCGGGTAGGCGATGAGGAAACAGAGATAGGCGCTTCCCCAACACCCAGGACAGACACTTCAACAAACTGCCCTGGTTTGTGGCTCAATCGACTGCCATCCTTCAGGCGGAGCTGGAATAGTTTCTCTTTTTCAGAGAGAGATTCTACTTTAAGAACTTCCGCCAGCTTAGGTAGGTATAGTGATTCCCTCGATTCTGTGCTAACTGCCATTACCCCACCTCCCTGGCCAGTCGGTTATAGGCGTACACCGGACTAGCAATATCGACAAGGCAGGCATGCACACACCGCCCACAACCGACACACCCGAGCTCTCCCCATCGCTCCAGCATATATTTACCCTTGCGATGCAGCCGGTGTCTCAACCTATCTGTGCCAGTGTGCCTGAAGTTCTCACCGCTGGCTACCTTATCAAAAGCATCAAACATGCAGCTATCCCAGGTCCGGTATCGCTCCCCCTCCCTCAGGTTTAGGCTTATTTTGTCTCGCACATCAAAGCAAACGCATGTTGGGCAGACCATGGTGCATGAACCGCAAGCAAAGCACTTTTGTCCCAGCTCCTCCCACATGGGACTGTTCCAACCTTTCTCCAATATCTCCGGTATTTCTTGGGGCGACATAGTTAAAGATAGTTGATATTTTGTTAGCGATTCCTGCCGAAGTTCGTCTCTTTGTCTTGATTGTGCCTCGCTAGCGTCTTTTATCGCAAAATACCTCTGGAGCAGGTTCTCACCCTTGCTTGAGCCTACCTCAATCAAATATTCATCACCCAGATCAGTGAGCCACAGGTCAAAGATTCTTGGTGGCAAAGCTGTTCCCATGCTGGCAGCAAAGCTATAGGGCCAAGGGTTGAGGCAATCCACACCGATTATAGCCGTAGCGTTTCGCCTGGCCTGATAGTTCAAATCTACTAGGCTTCCGGTAAACACGGCATCTAGAAGTCTGATGGCATGCAGGTCATAGGGATGAATACCAAGGATGATACTAGCTTGGAAGTCAGCATTGCTGCGGATGCTCACTTCTGGAACTAGATTGAACTTGAGCAAAGACTCACTGGGAGGAAGTAGATATCTATTCGGTGGCAGCACAGTAGTGTCATAGTCTAGGCATAGTTCTTCGGAGCTAAACAACTTGGCAAAGGCAAAGCTCGATGTTTCTCGCTTGACACCGTAGACTACATTATGCTGAATCATCTTCTGGACAGCTAAGGGGAAGTCTATCTTGCTGGAAATGAAAATAGCCATGCTAATTTTTTGCCTTTTTCTCAGTTTGGGTCATAAAGACCTAGCAGCGAATCTATTCCGAATACTAATAAGCCAGGGTCTCACCGTGACTTAATGAGTAGTCTAATACCTTGCCTTTGCAGCTTTATCTTGATGTGTTGGCCGTCGCCGTACCTTAGGTAAACCTGGCAAATGAGGCATATTGAGGTATCTTGGCCCAGAGTTCCCCATTCACCCCACTTGCAATAGGTACCTTCTATTTCCCAGCAAGGGTATTGTCGGTAGCGATAGGCGGGGCAATCGTTAACGATAGAATTGGGACAACATGTGAGTTCCCAGCATGGTGTTTTCCCTCGCCAGAAGTCTTCTTGGCTAGCTGCTTGGTCGGTCTGTCTTTTATTAGGCATAAGCTAAATTCCTTTCGACTAGCTGGAGTAGCACCCATTATGTTCCACGCACAGCGTATAGCATAATATATAATACACGGGATAATAGTAACATTCTCTCCAACAGTCAAGGACGCAAAAGAAACCTTAAAGGCGGATGTTATTTATGGATAGATAACTCTCTAGAGCCTTTTTATACCAACTAATGCGCTCAGCCTAACTTCCCCAGCCAGGATGTCTATTCGCATTTCAAGGTTAATATTAACACTAACTACCCCGATTGTGGTAATCTTATAGACAAGAGGTAACAGAACGAAGGGATGGAGCTTTCGATAAAGCTTGTAAGCGCTTGCCTGCTAGGAATTAAGTGCACTTGGGATGCCACAGTAACCTAAAAGGGAGGAGAAATGACGATTACGGTTGTGTATGACAATGAAGTAAGCAGAGAGGGACTAAGGCCAGGGTTGGGGTTCTCTGCTTTTATTGAGAGTGAAAATACACCATCAATTCTGTTTGATACTGGTGCTGATAGCCCTACGCTGCTACATAATATGAAACAGCTTGATATTAACCCCAAGAGTATTGGAATAATCGTAGTATCGCATGGTGACGGGGACCATACCGGCGGGCTTTCTGGGGTTCTGGACCAGAATAAAACAGCTGAGCTTTACATTCCCAGTTCCTTCAGAAGAGCCTTTCCTGGCAGAAAGGTAACTATTGTGGGCAGAGAACCGGTGCAAATTGGCAAGGATGTTTTCTCTACCGGGGAACTTGAAAGCGTGGAGCAATCCTTGGTACTGAAGACAGATAAGGGAGTATTCGTAGTAACAGGCTGCTCCCATCCGGCAATGAGAAATATCCTAGGTGCCGCCTCCAAATTCGGCAAGCCGTGTGGAATTGCTGGCGGCTTCCACTCCTTCAACGACTTCAGGCTTTTCGATGACCTATCGGTAATCTATCCCTGCCACTGCACTCAATATAAGAGAGCAATACTAGATTCATTCGAAGGTAAAGCTTTGGAGTGCGGAGCCGGTTTGGTTATAGAGGTCTAGTGCATCATCAAATCTTCCCGCTGACCCGGACCCGATGCTGGGGAACAAATAGGGTGAAAAATGATAACATATTGAGAAAAATTAGTTATTGGTATATACTACTCTACTACGGTTAATAATACTTTGGGGGGTGTGTAATGAGGTTATCATGTCTTCAGGAGAATCTAAATCGGGGGCTTGGTGTGGTGGGGAGGGCGGTAGCTACCCGAACTACCCTGCCTATAACCAATAATGTCCTCTTAGCTGTCGACCAGTCCCGTCTTAAGCTTGTCGCCACCAATCTGGAAATGGCTATTAGCTGCTGGATTGGTGCCAAGGTGGAGGAAGAAGGGGAAATTACTGTTCCCGCCAGGCTTCTTACCGAGTTTATTAGCTCCTTACCCAGTGATAAGGTTGATATTAGCCTTTCCCCCAAGACCAACACCCTGGGGGTAAAGTGTGCCAGATTTGAAGCGCGAATCAGCGGGGTTGATGCCAAGGATTTCCCGCCCATACCCAAGATTGATGAGGGTATTACTACCAAGGTTGAAGTAGAAGCCTTTCGTCAGGGAATCAGTCAGGTTGTATTTGCCGCTGCTACCGAGGAGTCTCGCCCCGTGCTCACTGGTGTTGATGCTGTGTTTGACGGTGATTTACTGACGCTGGCAGCGGCTGATGGCTTTAGATTAGCGGTATATAAGCTATCTATTGCTGCCCCCGTTAGTCAGAAGACTGAGGTCATTATTCCAGCACGGACTCTGGCTGAGCTGAATCGGCTTATGAGTGACCAGGAGGAGGCGGTTGAGATATTGGTAAATCCTAATAAGAGCCAGGCTCTATTTCGCCTGAAGAATATTGAGCTGGTATCCCAGCTGGTTCAGGGCACCTTCCCCAATTATGCTCAACTCATCCCCCAGAGCTACAATACGCGGGCGGTAGTTAGTGTTGCCGACTTTGAGAGGGCGACCAAGACAGCCTCTATCTTTGCCCGTGATGGCAGCGGCATTGTCCGTTTGGTGATGGCACCGGGTAGTGAGCTAACCCCGGGCAAGATGACAATTTCAGCCCGTTCTGAAGAGATAGGCGACGATGTTGGTGAGATTGATGCCATTGTTGACGGGGAGGAGGCTAAGATTGCCTTTAACGGCAAGTATCTAACTGATGTCCTCGGTATGCTTCATGAGGCACAGGTAGCCGTGGAGACCACTAATCCCTCAAGCCCGGGCGTTATCCGCCCGGTAGGAGTGGATAACTATATCCATGTCGTCATGCCCATGTTCGTCCAGTGGTGACCTGACAATTTGACATTAGATTAAGGGGAGCAGTAATGCTCCCCTTTTTCATGTAACAAGTTGAGGATTGTGTGATATTACTGTATTGCCTAATAAACGCTACCTAGCTTCAAGTAATTGTAACTACATTCTATGCTTTCAAGCTAGTTATCACTACTCTAGATATTGACAAATCAGCAACGTATTGTTATTCTTTGCGTGCAAACGGACATATAATACTCCTTATAAGAACAGGCTGGTTTAGGAGACTGAGGAGATGGGGAAAGGGCACTGGAACCGCTAAATAATATGGTGGTGGCTGGTGCCCCTTTTCACTCTTTAGAGGGTACATCGCTCCTGGAGGTATTATGACGAAAGGAATGCTGGCGCATGCCAGACAATACTTATTGAAAGGAGGCTGAAAAAATGGTCAATGAAAATGTTGGGCCAGCTGAAGCAAGGAGGCCAGGGGGAGCCTCCAAAATACTAACCAAACCACTTCCGCAAATTCTTGATGAGATCGAGGATAGCATTAAGTTAGCCGATGAAGCCGCTAAAAATGCTAGGGAAGCGACAGAAGAAGCCCGCAAGGCCGGAGAGAAGGCTGCCAGAGAAGCTGTCAAAGTCGCTACTGAGGCGATCGCTAAGGTTGAGAAAGCCTCTGAGAACGCTATGCAACTGGCCGAGTTAATAAAGTCAGCGGTTACGGAAGCAGCTGGCGTCTTGGAGAAAAGACTTTCAGGAAAGCAATAGCTAAGGGAGTACTCCAAAGGTTAATAGGTATAGTTAATGAGCTGGAATTGAAGCGTATTTCCACACCCGTTCGTGCCGGGATGAGTGAAACACTAGAACAGTAAATGCGAAAGTGCTGTTACCCCCAGACAATACTTATTGAAAGGAGGCAGAAAAAATGGTCAACGAAAATGTTGGGCCAGGGGAAGCTGCCGAAATACTAACCAAACCACTTCCTCAAATCCTCGGTGAGATGGACCAGAATATTAGAGCAGCAGCTGAGGCGGCGACAAGAGCCGAGGAAGCATCCAAGGCGGCTAGAGACGCCGCGGCGACAGCCACCAAGGCATCTGATGAAGCTCGTAAAGCTGGAGAAAAGGCCGCTGAGAATGCTACTCGGGCGGCTGGTGAAGCCGCCGCGAAGGCTGAGAACACAGCTAAGATAGCAGCGGAGGAAGCAGTCAAGAGAGCTGAGGAGGCTGGAGAGGCAGCCAAGAAAGCGTCAGAGGAAGCAATCAAGAGAGCTGAGGAGGCAAGTGCCGCCGCCAGAGAAGCAGTAGCAAGTGCCACCAAAGCAGCCGAGGTGGCTGCCCAAAGAGCCGCCGAAGATGCCATGAGAGCTGCTGAGGAGGGGGCGGCTGCAAAAGCTGAGGCGGATAAGAAATTTGCGGAAGAGGTGGCAAGACAGGCCAGGGAAGCCGCAGAGGCAGCCAGGGAAGCCGCAGAGGCAGCCAAGCAAGCTGTAGAAAAGGCTGATGAAGCTTTCACCAGAGCGGAAGACGCCTTATCAGCAAAATTAGTGAAGAAGGTCCTCTCTTCTGGGGAATTTCTAGCTTTTGTTATCGTGGTTTTCGCTGGGGCAATCTTCGCTTCGGTATCCATCAGCCTAGGCCTAAGCCTTATGGCTTTGCGATAACACACGAAATAGGTTACCTAAACTCAATAATGCTATGCTTGGCCAAGGTTAGTGCCTAGACCTGTTCAAAGGGAAATTGGCTACAAGCCTTAATAGCAATTGGTGTAGTTTATCAGGTTAGGCCATTTTGGAGGCGGGAGTACTTCCAGTCCCGGGGCAATATTACTTACTCCCACAGCTGTGACTACACTCCGCACGACAGTGGTTCGCGATGCCGCTTACTTAAGCGAAGTCAACAGAGTGACTTCACTCGGTATGCTTGCATTAGGCTAACCTCTTGCTATAAATTGACCTGCAAATAGAAAAGGGCTATAATTATAGTGTAGGTTAGTTGGGGTGAATTCAACCTGGAATAATCTTTGATTTTCTAACGGCCAGTTGAGAGGCAGGCAAACTTGCACGAGTGCTGTGGCGTTTTTGGGGTTTACGCCCCCAATGAGGATGTAGCTCGACTTACCTTTTTTGCTTTATTTGCTCTTCAACACCGCGGTCAGGAGAGCGCTGGCATCGCCACCACCGATGGCAAAAGCCTCCAGGTTTATGCCGAGATGGGGTTGGTATCCCAGGTGTTTAGTGAGGATTCACTAACTCGGCTCAGCGGGGATATTGCCATCGGTCATAATCGCTATTCTACCAGAGGTTCCAGCAGGGTAAGCAATGTTCAGCCTATTATAGTGGGTAGCGGTTCCAATACTATTGGCATAGCCCATAATGGGAATATCGTTAATGCTGAGCATCTTTATCAAGAACTCTCTGACCAGGGCTATACCTTCCATACTTCCACCGATAGCGAGGTTATTGCTAACCTCATTCTCTCCGCCCCTGATAAAGACTGGGTAGACAAGATAAGGTATGCTATGCGTCGGCTTCAGGGGGCATATTCTCTGACAATTATGACTAATCACAGCTTGTTTGGAGTTCGTGACCCCTTTGGCGTGCGTCCGCTATGTCTGGGGTCTCTTAATGGTGGTTGGGTTATAGCTTCAGAGAGTTGTGCCCTTGACCACATTGGCGCTAACTTTATCAGGGAGGTTGAACCGGGCGAGATAGTTTCTATTACTGAGAATGGAGTTAATAGTTACCGGGAAGAGGTAGGTAGAAGAGGGCTGTGCATCTTTGAGTATATCTATTTTGCCCGCCCTGATAGTGTAATTAACGGTCGGCTGCTTTACCCAGCACGGCAGGCTATGGGGGAGGGACTGGCTGAGGAGCATGCGGTAGATGCCGATTTAGTTATGGGCGTGCCCGATTCGGCTACTGCTGCCGGCATCGGCTATGCCCAAAAGTCGGGTATCCCCTTGGCGGAAGGATTGATTAAGAACCGCTATGTGGGGCGCACCTTTATTGAACCTGACCAGCGAATCAGGGACCTCGGCGTCAAACTAAAGTTTAACCCTCTTCCCCAGATGCTGGATGGCAAGCGGGTAGTGGTGGTTGATGATAGCATTGTCCGCGGCACTACTACCCCTCAAGTAGTAAAGTTACTGAGAAGGGCAGGAGCCAGAGAGGTGCATATGCGCATCTGCGCCCCGCCCCTCCGCTATCCCTGCTTCTTTGGTGTGGATATGGCTACTCGGTGGGAGCTAATCGCCGCTCAAAAAACTATACCTGAGGTCAGGGATTTTATCGGTGCTGATTCATTGGGCTATCTGAGTATTGATGGGCTGATTAAAGCGGTGGCTTTGCCTCGGGATATTTTTTGTCTGGCTTGTTTCACTGGTGACTACCCCATACCGGTTCAGCTTGAGATGGCTAAGCTGGCACTGGAGACTGTGCCGCCGCCGGGACACCCGGGCCGAAAGCAGCGGTAAGCTGAATTCTCTTTTTCAGCGCCTTTATCAAAGTTTAAGCCCTCTTACCCGCATTAATCCCACTCCTTCTGTGATTGCAACTGGTTCGCCTGAAGTGTTATGATTAAATTCATAATTATGGGGAGGCTGATATGTTTGGATACTTTACCATCCTGGCGGCTATACCCGGCTTCTTTTTGAGTTCCTTTATCCTCATGCTTCTGTGGGGTGCTATTGCCCCGGACTTGGGCATAGTAAAAATAAGCTATGTCATGTCTATGCTGGTAACTATCACCATTTGGCTGGTGGTGGCACCTCTGGTGGCAGCGGCTAGTCGAAGACGAAGCTAGTAACTGCAATTTTAATTTAAGGATTTAATGATGGGGGCAGAGCAGATTAACCAGACTTATGCTGGCGCCGGCGTTAATATTGCTCTGGCGGCTAAAGCCAAGGAGTTGATTAAGAAGCATGCCTGTTCTACCCTTCGCCCTGAGGTCTTGACCGACTTAGGCTTCTTTGGCGGGCTTTTTGAACTTAAGGGATTTAGCCAGCCGGTTCTGGTGTCCAGTGTTGACGGGATCGGTACCAAGCTGAAGGTTGCCTCAGCTTTAGCCAGACACGATACCATTGGCGTTGACATAGTTAATCACTGTGTTAATGACATACTTACCTGTGGCGCTGAGCCTCTATTTTTCCTGGACTATATCGCTATGGGCAAGCTGGTGCCGGAACAGGTGGGGGCTATTGCTCAGGGATTAGCTGGGGCTTGCCGTGAGGTTGGCTGTGCTCTTATTGGTGGTGAAACGGCAGAGATGCCCGACCTATATGCCGGGGAGGATTATGACCTGGCAGGTTTTATCATTGGGGTGGTGGAGAAGGACAAGATTATTATGGGTAAGACGATTTCAGTTGGTGATACCATCATCGGCTTGCCCTCCAGTGGCTTACACACTAATGGTTATTCTCTGGTGCGCCAGCTCTTTGGTGAAACTAAATCGGTGTTAGACACCTACTATCCTGAGTTAGGTCGGACTCTGGGTGAAGAGCTTCTTGAACCTCACCGTTGCTATTACCATCAGTTGAAGCCGTTACTGCCGATGATTAAGGGCATGGCACATATTACCGGTGGCGGCTTGATTGATAATGTGCCCCGGGTTCTGCCTCAGGGAATGGCAGCACAGTTTTACAGTCAAGCATGGACGGTGCCCCCTATTTTCCAGCTGATTCAAAAGCAGGGCAATGTTGCCCGAAACGAGATGTTTCATGTGTTTAATATGGGTATTGGCATGGTGCTCGTATGCCGGCCAGGCAGTGCTGACGAGCTCCAGGCTCTAGGAACTCTGTTCTCTGTACCAGAGGCTAAAGTTATTGGTGAGGTCGTGGAGCAGCAGGGGCAGGCGAGAGTAGTTATCAACGAGAAGTAATTTACCGGGGTAGTTTGAAGGGGCGAAGCCCCTGTTTTAGGGTTATTTAGGGGAGTTAGAGGGGCGAAGCCCCTCTCATATAAATCAACTCCCCCTCATGCAAGGAAGACATTCCTATCATGGAGAGGGGGATACAGGGGGTGAGGTTAAAAGCTGGGAGAGCAAAGGCAAACTGAATAAGTATAATAGAATAGCGGAGGAATTTATGCGAGCTATTATCAGTGTTTCTGACAAAGCTGGTGTAGCTGATTTTGCCACAGAGTTGAGCCAGTTGGGATTTGAGATATTCTCTACTGGTGGCACCAAAAAGGCGCTGGCAGAGGCTAAGGTGCCAGTGAAGAGTGTTTCCGAGCTTACCGGGTTTCCTGAGATTCTTGATGGCAGGGTGAAGACCCTGCACCCGATTATTTATGGCGGCATCCTGGCCAGGCGAGACCTGCCGGAACATATGATACAGCTAGCCGAGAATAATATTAAGGCTATTGACCTGGTGGCAGTCAATCTTTACCCCTTCGTTCAGACGGTATCCAGGGAGGGTGTTAGCCTTGATGAGGCGGTGGAGAATATTGATATTGGCGGACCAACCCTGATTCGGGCGGCAGCCAAGAATTTTCCCAGCGTCATCGTGGTGGTTGACCCTGCCGACTACCAACCAGTTTTGGAGAAATTGGGGCAGGGAAGCATTGAACTAGCCGAGCGTAAACGGCTGGCACAGAAAGCATTTCAACATGTAGCTATCTATGATACGGCAATTTCACAGTATTTAAGACAGGATATGGAGGGTTTCCCCGAGGAGATGACCATTGCCCTGAAGAAGCGCTATGGGCTTCGTTATGGTGAGAACCCCCATCAGCCGGCTGCGTTCTATGCTGAACAAAGGGTAGGAGCCAGGGAGGATACTGGTATCACCGGGGCAAAACAGTTATGGGGTAAGGAGCTTTCTTTTAACAACATCTTGGATGCTGATGCTGCCTGGGGGGTGGTTACTGACTTTTCCGCACCTACGGTAGCCGTTATCAAACACACCAACCCTTGCGGTCTGGCCAGTCATAACGATATTGCTGAAGCCTATCGCCGGGCTTTGACCGGTGACCCGGTAGCTGCCTTCGGTGGCATTGTCGCTTCCAATAGACCTATCAACCTGGCTGCCGCCCGGGAAATTGGTAAAAACTTTTACGAGATAGTCCTTGCCCCTGAGTATGAGGCTGAGGCTTTGGCAACACTAAAGCGTAAGGAGAATCTCCGTATTCTTATTGCTGAGCTACTACCTGGCTATGGCACCAGCCCTGCCGGATACCTTGATTTCCGCAGGGTAAAGGGCGGTTTCCTTGTCCAGAGTTCAGATTCGCTACCTGAGGGTAGTGTCAGTTTGAAGACGGTGACCAGGCGTGAGCCAACTAAGGCTGAAGCAGGAGACCTGCTTTTTGCCTGGCGTGCCGTTAAGCATGTGAAGTCCAATGCTATTGTCCTGGCTAAGGATAGGACACTTCTGGGAATGGGGGCGGGGCAGCCCAGCCGGATAGTTGGCGTCGAGCTGGCTCTGGCGCGAGCCGGGGAGGAGGCTAAGGGCAGTGTTCTGGCTTCCGATGCTATGTTCCCATTTGCTGATAGTGTGGAGACTGCAGCCGGGGGCGGGGTTACGGCTATTATCCAGCCTGGCGGTTCAATGAGAGATGAAGACTCCATTAAGGCGGCTGATGAGCACAATATAGCTATGGTTTTCACCGGCACCAGGCACTTCAGGCATTAAACGAAAAAGGAGAAGGGCTATGGCTAATGCAGTATTGGTTTCCGATATGCTCAGAGGTTTCCTGGAAGAGGGTTACCCCCTGTATTGTGGGGATAAAGCCCGCCGCATAATCCCCAATGTACAGCGTCTTCTGGAGCAGGAGCTTGCCAGTGGCTCCAAGGTATTCTTCCTTTGTGACCATCATACTCCCGATGACCCTGAATTCAAGATGTTTCCTCCCCACTGCATTGAAGGCACCACTGAGGCAGAGGTTATTCCTGAACTAGCCCAGTATAAGGGCGAAATAATACCCAAAACGAGCTATAGTGCCTTTTTTGATACCTCGCTTGAGGAGAAGCTGCTCAGGCTCAAGCCAGAGAAGTTGATTGTTTGCGGGGTGTGTACTCATATCTGTGTATTGTACGCAGTGGCTGATGCCAGAGTTCGTGGTTATGAGGTGGAGGTGCCGGTTGACTGCGTTGCCTCCTTTGATGACAGGGCACACCACTTTGCCCTGGAGCATATGGAGAAGGTACTGGGGGCAAAGCTAACCAGGGTGAGGATTAGCCAGGTTAAGCCAGCTAAATTTGAACCGGCTGAGGCTGTTCTGTCAGGAGAGACGGCTGACATCTACTTTGCTCGCACTATAGATATACTGCGTCACGAGGCGCTTAACCCGGTAGCGACTATGGAGGTATTCTCCAGTCGGGCGGGGATACTCTGTGGTATAGAAGAGGTCGAGGCTCTGCTGACCCGGGTTTTGCCCGAGGATGACCGTGAGGTATGGGCTCTGGCTGAGGGTGAGGCAATGGACAGGAAGGAAGTGGTATTGCGTATAACTGCCCCCTATCAGAGCTATGGACTATATGAAACAGCTATAGATGGTATTTTAGCCCACTGTAGTGGTTGGGCAACAGCCGCCAGGGAGTGTGTGGAAGCGGCCCAGGGGATACCCATCATCAGCTTTGGTGTTCGCCATGTTCACCCTTCGGTAGCTGCGGTTATGGATTATTCAGCTGTTATTGGTGGTTGTGCTGGTTGCTCCAGTATAGCTGGCGCCAGGCTGGCTGGTATTGAGCCGTCAGGGACTATGCCTCATGCCTTGATTATCATTATGGGTGATACCGTTACCGCGACTATAGCCTTTGATAAGTATATGCCGGCGGGGGTGCCCCGGGTATCTCTGGTTGATACCTTTAAGGATGAGGCTGAGGAAAGCCTGCTGGTGGCTCAAGCACTGGGGGAGAGGCTGGGTAGTGTCCGGCTTGATACCCCCGGCGAGCGGGGTAGGGTCACTGCTGACCTGGTCAAAGAAGTCAGAGCCAGACTGGACCTGGCTGGCTTCAAGCATGTAGGGATTTTTGTTAGTGGTGGAGTTGACCCGGAGCGTATCGCCTATTTTATAGACAGTGGGGCACCGGTTGATGGCTTTGGTATCGGTAGCTATGTTACCTCGGCTAAGCCGATTGATTTTACCGCTGACCTCCATGAGGTGGAAGGCAAGCCAATTGCCAAGAGGGGCCGAATCCCCGGTATTACCCCCAACCCCCACCTTAAGCGGGTAATGTGAGGGGGTTTTTCTACCTCACCCCCTTTATCCCCCTCTCCTTCAAAGG
>CAZTRJ010000005.1:0-44536 GCA_964616615.1 uncultured Dehalococcoidales bacterium | reverse complement strand
GTGGGCGATACTGGACTTGAACCAGTGACCTCTTGCGTGTGAAGCAAGCGCTCTAACCACTGAGCTAACCGCCCCCAATCGTAGCTAGCTTGTCCTCAAATCCGGGCGAAAATCTGCCAAAGCAAGAGGTCTCTTTTTTAGCTGGTGACACAAGTCTCAGCACCTCCTGCTTCGCTCTTGAATGATATTATATTGCTGTCACATTACGCAGTCAAGTATGTTAGGCGCAACTTTACCTTCCTTGTAGCTGAGCACAAAGTGCAGATGGGTCAGTAACCGGTGCTTGGCAAGTATAGTGCTCACATATATAAACCGTAGGTTGATTGTCAACCATTTGCCTATCCTTAAATAGCTTGAGCTCCGAAACTGGGGCTGGGTCATTAGGGTCATATGCGGCGACTACTTTATTAGGCAACCAATTACTACATAAGATATGCAACAGCTCTGAAGTTTCTGGATTGTCTCTAGGGCCTATAATAGCAACTTCTTTTGGAGTGGAGAGGTACAGGTCTAAGGCACAAAGCCAATTACTGAAGCCGAGAGGGTGCTGACGCATCGATTCTTGCATTAATTCAAGTGACCTCATTGCTATTTGTTCGAATTGTTCATCGTCAGTCAGCTTGGCCAGTTTGATTAGGACTAGAGTAGCAGCCGAAGGACCTGATGGTAGCGCTCCATCGTATGTGCCCCTGGGACGGACAAACAAACCCTCGTGCCTGTCACTGGTGTCGTAAAACGTATGTATAGCCTCGTCCCAGAACTGCTCAACCATAACTTTACCTAGCCTGAAGGCCTGCCTGAGATATTCGCCAGAAAAAGTGGCTTGATGTAAAGACAGAAGCCCTTCAATGACTAGGGCATAATCCTGAAGGTAAGCACCGCCCATATTAGTACGACCATCCTTGTAAGTATGTTTGAGATATCCGTCTGGAATCATTGAGTTCAACAGAAATGAGCCATTGGCTACCGCAGCAGCTAAATAATCCTCGCGTTCAAGGGCACAGGCCGCTTCGGACAGAGTGCCTAACATCAGCCCATTCCAAGAAGCTAATATCTTTTCATCTCGACCTGGTTTGACTCTCTGCTCTCTCCTTTGCAGTAAAGAAACCTTTGCCTCCTTGATAATGCTTGACGCTTCTGGCTCAAGTTCGGCAACAACATGGAGAATATTTTGACCATCAAAATTGCCTTGAGCAGTAACGCCGAAATAATTACCAACTATCTGACTGGTCTTTTTATCCAGAGCCTCGTCGATTTCTCGAGACGTCCACAAATAGTATTTGCCCTCAACGCCTTCGCTATCGGCATCCTGAGTGCTGTAAAAGCCGCCCCGCGGGTCAGTCATGTCTCTGAGCACATAGTCCAGGGTCTCTTCAGCTATAGAGCGAAATAACTGCTTGCCAGTAACTAAGTAAGCATGTAAGTATACCCTGCTGAGCAAAGCATTATCATATAGCATCTTCTCAAAATGTGGAATCAGCCAAGAGCTATCTGTGGCGTAGCGATGGAAGCCACCTCCAAGTTGGTCGTAGATGCCGCCCCCAGCCATCTTTTCCAAGGTCAAGCCCACCATTTCCAAAGCACCTGTATCCTGACTACGGTGGAAATATCTCAGCAGGAATTCAAGTGCCATTGGCTGGGGGAATTTAGGTGCTGTTCCAAAGCCACCGTTGTCACTATCAAAGTACTGTCCGAGACCCCGATAGGCTTGCTCAAGAATATTCGTTACTAACGGCTCTCTAACAGCACTACTCTCGGTCTTTAAAGTCAACGCCCTCACTATTTGTTGGACCGCCATCTCAATCTCGCTACGGCGGTTTTGGTAGGCATCAGCAACAGCCCTGAGGACTCTGGGAAAACCAGGCATACCGTGCCTATCTTCCGGTGGAAAATAGGTACCACCGAAGAAAGGCTTACCCACCGGGGTTAAAAATACAGTTAGAGGCCAGCCACCGCCGCCGGTAATTGTCTGTACTGCCTCCATATAGATGGCATCAAGGTCAGGACGCTCTTCCCTATCGACCTTGATATTAACAAAGTTCTCGTTCATTAGGCGAGCAATCTCGTTGTTCTCAAAGCACTCATGCGCCATAACGTGGCACCAGTGACATGCCGAGTAACCGATACTCAACAGAATAGGCCTGTCCTTGGCTCGGGCACGGTTGAGTGCTTCCTCCCCCCAGGGATACCAGTCTACCGGATTATCAGCATGCTGCAATAAATATGGGCTTGTTTCCGTAGCCAGGCGATTAGACATAATACCTCTTATTATCTGCTATGTTTCTATCGGGTAGCCGGCATCAACCCAGGCCGCGTAGTTACCCTCCAGCCGATACACGTTCATGAATCCGGCATCCACCAGCTTCTGCGCTCCCTGAATCGCCACACTCTCCACATGGCAGTAGACCAGGTATGTTGCGTTCTGGTCCAGCATCGGAATCGCTGCATCCAGCGAGCCGTCACCCAGATAGTAGCTCACCGCTCCCGGCAGGTGCCCATCCGCGTAAGCCGGTGAAACATCGATTACGATTAAATCCGGGTTTTCGTCGATTAATGCCTTGGCTTCGGCAGCAGTGATATCAACATACACATACTCTATCGGATAACCGGCATCAACCCAGGCCGCGTAGTTACCCTCCAGCCGATACACGTTCATGAATCCGGCATCCACCAGCTTCTGCGCTCCCTGAATCGCCACACTCTCCACATGGCAGTAGACCAGGTATGTTGCGTTCTGGTCCAGCATCGGAATCGCTGCATCCAGCGAGCCGTCACCCAGATAGTAGCTCACCGCTCCCGGCAGGTGCCCATCCGCGTAAGCCGGTGAAACATCGATTACGATTAAATCCGGGTTTTCGTTGATTAACGCCTTGGCTTCGGCAGGAGTGACATCGATATACGTATCCTGGGGGGATCCCTGTTGTTGCGTACAACCACCCACTATTAATGTAGCCAGAAGTAGAATCCCGACAATAATAAATGTTTTCATCATCATAACTCCTTTGTTAAGTTTTATTACCTTTTCAGTCGCGCCGCTAATACCGGAATAGTACCTTTTTCATAAAAAACCTCCTTACCTCGCATTTATATTTTTGCCGCGAAGTATTTTCTAAACAACACTCCGGTAATCTTATTTGTTTACTTTTGCTACATTTTACCCCCTTTACTGCATATGTTTTACGTTACCCCGGCCGCTCTCTGGAGTAACTCCTTTGCTGGTTTACTGTCTACTAGTAAGCGTGCCTGGTTCGTAGTTGACTTCTCTATTATAGTTACCGCGCTATTGCTTAACTTTCTCAAGTGACACAGGGCAGGTTCTCCATACGCCTTGAGCATCAGGTAAGGCTAGTACAATCCCCCATAGGTCACCACTTCCACTACGGACAAAATGCCACCAGTGTGTAAATAGCGGGGGTATGCCTTTAGTCCTGAATGCTATCTCCTCCATACCGAAGGTTTGCACGACCAGACCAGGCCAATCTGCGAACCCCCCCGGAGCGTCATCAATATGAACATTAACTTCCCTTTCCCCCCAGTCTATCTCCAATTCTACATTCCATTCTTTATCGGCACCGGGTAAGTGAACTTTGCCACGAAAAATCTCCATCCTCCACCTCCCTGTATCCTGATTTTGCTAACGATAACAAGACAACTGCTCAGTCCTCTCCATAGAAAAAGTCATCGTAGAACGTCTCCAATATCAGCTTGTGCTTGAGTTCCTCATGGACTAGCCTTTCACAGAGGCGTTTTGCTGCCTCGTCTCTCATTACACTCATCAATTTTGAGTAGAACTCAATAGACTGTTGCTCACGCTTCATAGCGAAAGTAAGCGTGTCCTGGAGGCTGGCACCTTCCAGCATCTCGCCACCAGTCAGATACTCACTAATCTTCAGGTTCTGCACCCTCTCCTGGTGCCAATCCTGCTTTCCTACCCATTTTCCCTTAAGCTCCTTCAGCCACTCTGAATGCCTTGACTCTTCTTCGGCTAGCTCCTTCATCAACGCCTTGGCACCAGGGTCTTGCGTTTTGCTTTGTCCAGCTATATAGAAAGCTTGAGACGCAATCTCTTTATATATGGCAGTATCCAATAGGTCAGTCAATTCATCTAGCATCCTTAACCCTCCTGACTAATCAGTAGTGGTAGGAAAACCGGCAGCGACCCATGCCTTTACACTGCCCAGAACATTGTATACCTGTTGGTAGCCAGCACGGAGGAGGATACTGGCACCAAGCCCGGCCCTATGTCCCACGTTGCAAATCACTGCCACCGGTTTACCTCTAGGCACTTCAGCTAATCTCTGCTCAAGGTGCCCGACATATATATGAAGTGCTCCCTCTATATGTCCTGAGTCCCACTCGTTCTGCCCTCTGGTATCCAGCACTAATAGCTCTTCACCTCGGTCTATCTTATCCTTGAGTTGGTATACCGAAAGCAAGGGCAGACTTTCGGTAGGAAACCCGGCATTATACCAGCCCTCGGTACCATCCTTGAGGTAGCCCGTTATCTGGTCATAGCCAGCACGAATTAAGTAGCGAACTGCTCTCTCCAGATGACACTGGTCTTCTAATACCAGTAGTATGGGCCTATCGTAAGATAGTACCCAGCCGGCAAAGGCAGGTAGCCCCTCGAGCCAGATACTGTAGGCTCCCTTGATATGGGCACCGCCGAAGGCAGTCGGTTCGCTGGTATCCACCACCACTGCCCCCTTTTCCATTTTCTCCCTGAATTCACTTGGGGTAAGCGGAGAAGGCAAAGGCATACATCCCAGCAGGGGAGGACCTTCTAGGTTATACTTCTCCATCTGGCGGAAGTAATGGGGCCTCTCTGGCTGCTCAGCTACTTTATGTTTTATGAAGTCATCTCTATTCTTCTGAAGTAGTGGGTTTTGGGCTCTCTCTATACCAAGGGTGCTTTCATCCCGGTCAGCAATATTCAGTCCACAGACTGAGCCCGCACCGTGAGCAGGACACAGGATAACCTCGTCACCCAGGGGAAGGAGCTTGTTAAAGATACTGTCATATAGATTTGAGGCCAGCCTCGGTGCATCTTGGGGACCATAGAGGTCAGTTCTCCCGACATCATTCACAAAGAGTGCATCTCCAGTAAATACCATTACCGTAGCTTTACCCGAGGAGAGGTCAGCCACGGCATAGGACATACTCTCATCAGTATGTCCTATGGTATGGATAGCCGTTAACCTTAAACTGCCGACTTGAAATTCCTGACCGTCTTTTAATGTATTACCGTATTTCCACTCCAGCCCTGGGCCGTGGTAGATTTCAGCTCCAGTCAGATTATTCAGCTCTACGGAGCCGATTACATAGTCCTCATTACGGTGGGTCTCAAAGATATGCTTGATTTTTAAGCCGTGCTGCTGAGCCAGCTCAACATAAGTCTGGCAGTCGCGTCGAGGATCAATCACAGTTGCGTCGCTTCCTGAACCAATCAGGTAAGAATTGTGGGCAATTCCTTCTGATTTTATGCGTTCAAAGACCACCCCCGGCCTCCTTTTCAGCTATCTTTTCCTGACGATTTCTGCCACCCACTTGAGTAGAGTATTAGCATGATTCCGCTCCTCCAGAGCTAACTCATGGAGTAGTGTTTTCGCATCTGGGTTCTCCACCAAGGTCGAAGCCCGCTTATAGAAATCGTATGACATGTATTCCTTCTCCAATGCTATCTCCAGTGCTTCCATCTCATCAACGAATTTCTCGTCTAACTTAGCTAGGGCTGGACTGATTTCAATACCGCCTTCCATGTGTTCCACCTTTAGTTCCTGCTTAAGCTTCTCCAAAGGTGGCAGAACCTCCTCGCCGAGCAGACTAATCGCACGCTCATACAACCTCTGCATGTGTCCGTCTTCGGCGTTGGCCAGAATCTGGAAAGTTTCTTTTATGCGGGATGACTGGGCCTTATCCCTGGCTACCATATAAAAGTCCTGTGAGCCTTTCTCCAGTTTGATAGCCAGCATGAGGATATCTCTAACATCAGCTGCTTCAGCTACCGACACCGGTCTCCGTTCAGGTATTCCGGTGATAGTCTCATAAGACCAGTCAAGAATACCGCCGTCCAAGTGCTGAACACCGTTGAATCCCAGCCCACATAGAGCTATAGCTGCTGCCATGCTCCTGCGCCCTGAGCGACAGTAGGCGATAATCTTCTTATTCCGGTCTAATTCTCCCTGCCTAGCTTCCAGTTCGCCCAGCGGGATAAGCGTAGCTCCTGGGATGTGTCCGGCTTCGTACTCCTCAGGCTGCCTAACATCCAGAAGGAGAAACTCACCCTTTTTGTCCCTATCCAGAATGGTTTTGATTTCATCAGAGGTTAGGCTTCGTATTTCATCAACAGCACAAGCTATCTTCGCCATAGTAACACCCCCTCCAGCCTGTTCCTAGGCGACTATTTATTAAATGCTAGAGACTAGATTTCTACCAAGATATTGTCGTCTTCGACCTTTACATTGTATAGGGTAAGCTGTCTGGGTGATTTCAGAGCCTTGCCCACTGCCGAGACTAGCCCAGAACCTTTCAACCAGCGGACTACCCGGCCATCACTGAGGTCGAACTGAGAGCCATGCATCGGACAGGTGACTACAGTCCCTTCCAGCTTGCCCTCCGATAACTTGCCTCCCAGGTGAGGACAGCGGTTGTCAGCGGCGTAGTAGTTATCCCCGACCCTGGCCAGAAGTATTTCTCGCCCCTGAGCTAGGACCTGTTTCATAGCGCCGTCTTCGAGTTCAATGCTTCTGCTTACTTGAACCATATCACTCATATCACCCCCTTTCCAGAAGGAGTTTCAACTCTGATATATGGTCCTCTTCATCCTGTATTACATGCCTAACCCCATGCTCTAACTGGAGATATTCGTACTTCAAGTCTTCTTTCATTTCCCTCATTTTGTCCAATATTCCCATGTAAACGTCAACCGCATGTTTCTCGTCATCAAGGTTTACTTCCAGAATTTCCCTTTCAGTTTTGGCAGTGTGGGTTTCTGCCATACCCATAGAAGGTACCGCGTCTAAGTAACCCCCTATTAGCCCTCGGAATACGTCTTCATGATTTTTCTCGTCATCTGCAATCTCTTTCAGCCTAGCGATTACCGCCGGAGTAGTCGCTTGTTCGGCGTGAGCCAGATATTGTATCCTCGCCGCATGCTCCAATTCCAAAGCCTGATTCAACGTCTTTGCCAGTTCTTCCTTTGTCATTATGGTTTCCTTCCTTTATAATTTAGTAAGGCTGTTTAAGCACTATTGTAGTGCCTAAACTGGGATTTCCCTGTCGGTTCTTGGTTTGTGCTTACATTTCACACCTCCCTCTGAGCTCAAGCCGATGGCAATGCCTAGCTTGGTTAAACGCGTGTCTTTTTATCTGCCCCCTTCCACAGGAATTGTGCCCGCTTGGAACCATTTTGGTGAATATTGGCAGTCTCACCCACCATCTGTCTGAGGAAAAGCAACTTCCGTATATAGAAACTCCACTCTCTGCTTGTGCTCCAGTTCTTGTGCTGCTAGCCCTTCAATTAGTCTTTTCACCTCTCCAGCAGGATGGATTTGAGCAAGAGCAAGATAGAACTCGTGGGATTCCTTTTCATGGTTGGCAGCCAAAAGGAAGACGTCTTTTATCCTCATATCAGGAGATATTTCCGGTTGGTCCAATCGCTCTGCAATCTTATAATCTATACCCTGTTCCTGACTTAGCATCCCTCCCTGTAATTCACCCCGTAAATATTGTTCCAGTAGCTGCTGATGCCCCTGTTCTTGTCGGACTAGCTCTCGCAAAACATCTATGGCAGCTTCGTCGGTCATTTGCTGGCTTAAGTGACTATACAGGTGCTGTGAGTCAATTTCCTTCCGTATCGCCATTCCCAAAACCGCTTTGAGGGTTAAGTGAGTTTCCATTGTTGCATCCTCCTGTTTTTCGCCTTAGTCGCCATTTCGCTAATGACCTAGTCATCGGTAAAAACAGCCCTGTGACCCTCAGTGTAAGTGCCTTCATTCTCCCCTACTTTTGAGCTAGCCTCCTACCCAGTTCAAATGCGTCCGAGAGTGCAGTTTGATGCTCCTTAATCGCCCCTCTCCTATCTACACCCCGGACAAGAAGCTCGTCAACATACTTGACTCCGATGGATTGGAAGAAATATTTTACAGTTAGTATCGACCCGTCAAACAATTTTTCGCCTCTGGTGGCTCCGACAGCGATAAACGCCCCCTTCCTCGCAGAATTAGGCGGGTTCTGATTAAGAACGTATCTTCTGACGTATAGCGCTTGGCAACGGTCGATGAGCGCCTTAAGCTGACTGGTCAGTCCGTAGAAAAACATCGGTGAGGCAACTATTACAACATCGGCATCAAGGAGCTTTGGATATATACCATCCATGTCGTCTCTGATGACGCAGTTGCCATCCCTCAAGCACCCGTAGTACTCACGGCACGGGGCTATGTTGAGACTACCTACGACAATCTTCTCGACCTTTGCCCCCTGACTTTGTGCCCCATTTAAAGCCTCATCCAGTAGTAGATCTGTATTGCCTGCTATTCTCGGGCTTCCCATAATCCCCAGACTTTTCAATTATGCCTCCTTCCAGCAGTAGGCTACCTATCTCAACCTACCTTCCACCACATTCCAGTTTATGTTCCTGAAAAAGGCTTCTATATAATCAGCTCGCTTCAGCCCATAATCGGTGATGAAGGCATGTTCAAAGACATCCATTACCAGGATAGGAAGGCAACCGGCAAAATGACCAACTTCATGCTCATTGATCCACTGGTTAAACAGCCAGCCGGTCACATCATCCTGATAAAGTATCACCCAGCCAATGCCACGCATTGCTCCGGTAGCCCTGAAATCCTTCTCCCAGGCATCATAGCTGCCATAGGCACCAGCTACCTTCTTGGCTAGAGTGCCCGATTGGTCCAGGGGGGCTTTACCTCCCAGGTTCTCAAAGTAGTATTCGTGGAGACGCATGCCGTTGAACTCAAAACCAAAACGGCGTTTAAGCTCAGAGTATTCTGGAATGCCGGTCTTCCCCTCTCTTAGCATGCCACTGAGCGAGTCTGAAAGTTTGTTAGTATTGGCTACATAACCTTGATAGAGAGTGAAGTGATTCTTAAGTAAGGTTTCACTGAAGCCCTCCATTCCGATGAGATTGCTGTAGTCTTTTGCTGAGTAAGTCATTTCATACCTCCTTAGTATTACTTTTAGAAGACGCTAATCTCTTTAATATGACACCCAAAGGTTGGGAAGCGGGACGACAAAGGCTCAGTAGATTACTTACTGGCTTTCTCCTTCTTAGCCGTAACTGCTATCTTCTTTGGCTTAACCTCTGGGGCTTTGGGAAGGCTAACCTCCAGGACTCCATTCTCATAACTGGCTTCAATCTTTGTGGCATCTACGTTAGAGGGCACGGTTATCGAGCGGGAGAAGCTGCCGTAAGAACGCTCACAGCAGTAGTAATCTTCTTCTTTGACCTCGCTCTCAGCCTTCCGCTCCCCTTTTACGGTTAATGTATCGCCTACCACTGAGATATCTATGTCCTCTTCCTTCATCCCCGGGATTTCAGCCTTTACCACGAACTTATCCTCTTTTTCGAACACCTCTATCGCTGGTGCCCATCCCATCTCCACCGTAGGGATACGTCTCCATGCCGCAGGTAGAAACGGCCGACCTAAAATATCCTCAAAATGCCGTTCTATCTCCCCTAGCTCGCTAAATGGTCTCCAGGGAATTAGTCCTCTCCCCGGCTTCCATCTCTCTATTTCCATAGCTCACCTCCTTTAGTTTATTGTCTCAACTAAGGTCCCACTTCCCAGGCCCGTAGGGTATCCAGCAATAATCATAGCGAGCCAGCGATGACAAAGTCATAAAATGAAAGGAGAAAAAGTTACAAAATTATGACATTGCCGGCTTTAGTCCCTGAAGAAGGTTCAGAATTCCCGCCAGGTTAACTATGGCTCAAGGGTATGGTAAAAAAGAAGGTGGAACCCTGGTCGGGTTCCGATTCGACCCAGATTCGGCCGCCATGCGCCTCCACCAGCCGGCGACACACCAATAGTCCCAGTCCTACTCCTCCAACTCCATCAGGTCTGGACTCTTCGAGGCGCTGGAAAGGCCCAAATAGCTTAGCCTGGTCAGAATGAGATATGCCTATCCCTTAGTCACTAACCCCGATAACCAGGTGCTTTTCCTCTGGTCTGGCGGAGATTCGTATCTCCCCTCCTTGTGGTGAGTACTTAACTGCGTTTTCAAGGAGATTGTAGAGGATACGCTCCAGTCTCAATTCGTCAGCATAAACCGAGGGCACTTCCTCCGGGATGTCCACCACAAACTGATGCGATGAAGACTGGCGCTTTATTTCTTCAACGGTGTCTTGAACTACTTTTCTGACACTGATTGCTTCGGCATGAAGGAACAGGCGGTTTGCCCGCACTCTGGACAGCTCCAAGAGATTTCCCAACATGTGGGACAGCGATTCAGCTTCCAGAGCTGCGTCCTGCAGCAGTTGACGTGTTTCTTCTGGAGACAGACGTTCTCCTTCGGTTAAAGCTGTATTGACCGCTCCGGTGATAACCGTCAAGGGGCTGCGGAGCTCATGGGATACAAGACCAATGAACTCGTCTTTTAGCTGGTCTAGTCTTTTGCGCTCGGTGATATCCACTACCACCGACCGGCTGGCCACCACCCGCCCTTCTCTGTCGCGTACTGGCCTCACTGATAGGCTAATCCACACATTACTGCCGTCGGCTCGGCACATCTCCAACTCTTCGTCACGAATCTCCTCGCCAGCAAGAAACCTCTGAAATACTCCTTGTGCCTTAGCTTTGCCGTTTGGCGTATCGGCATACAAGTCAAACACCGGACGCCCAACCAGCTCACCCAAGCTATAGCCAAGCAGTTTCGTAGCACTGCGGTTTGCCTGTTTAATGCAGCCGTCTACCCCAACCGCAAAGTAGGCATTGGGAGCCTCTTCATAGAGGTCTCGGTAGCGCCTTTCGCTTTCCTGAAGCGCACCTTCAGCCACGAATGTGTGCAGGATCTCACCAATATAGGTCCCTACTTGCTCTAGGAATTGGACTCTTTGTAGAGGAATTTTGTTTTCGCTTTCATCAGCCAGGTGAATTAAGCCCAAGATTTTGCCTTGATGCCGCATCGGCACCAGAGCTACCGATTCGTAGCCGCACTGGTTGCACACATTCCTGGTTTGGCCTTTGATTTCCTCAGAAACTGATGCCAGAAGCTTGGTCGTGCTATTGCTGAGGAAGGAGCCACCCTTGGTATAGGAGGGAAGCCCCGACTGGATATTTCCCATTATCACATTAACGCACATGCATTTGTCCGACTTGATACATAGAGGGTTTTCACTTTCGTAAAACTCACGGCTGAAACCGGTGTACGAACTGTAAGGGATATTCCCGTCATCGTCCAGGAGACGAATACCCACACAGCGGCAGCCTGAATAGTTCCTGAGTTGCTCGACGAGTCGCTCCAGGTATTCGTTCGCGTGCCGGCTCTGGCTCAGTATTTCCAGGACACCAACAAGTAAATCCCTCTCCGCTTGCACGTTTGCAGTTATACCCTTCAAGCCAACCCTGGCGGACCGGTTCGATGGTTCCTGTGCCACTCCCCGTTTTTTGCTATAACTCCTCACCGGGGTGCTCCTTAATTAGCTCTTTATCGCGAGACGTTGGCCCTGTACACCGATGTCTAACATTCTAGTTTCAGCCAGTAGTCTAGTCAAGGCAGCATCCATATTATGAAGAGGCTTTGACATCCGCTGACCTTGGAACTATCATTCTGACTTGGAGTAGATAAACCCGGAGATATTTCTGTGAAGCAATTTCGCATACTGGTAGTTGACGATGAGGAACGGATTATCAATTTCCTCAGAACCAAGTTTAAAGCCTCAGGGTATGAAGTACTGACCGCCAGCAATGGCATTGAGGGCCTGGAGCAGGCTCAGGCTCAAGAACCTGACCTGATTGTACTTGACCTGCTTATGCCCAAAATGGACGGACTGGAGATGCTTAAGGAGTTGCGTAGTTTTTCGGCGGTGCCAGTTATTATGCTTACTGCCAAAGGTGCCGATGCTGACCGAATCAAAGGGTTACAATTAGGGGCTGATGACTACCTGCCAAAGCCCTTCAACCCTGACGAACTCATAGCTAGGATCGAGTCGGTCAGGCGCCGGCTCGAACCCGGCGAAAGACGCAAAATCCCAGAGGTTTTCAATTTAGGGCAGGTGACCATCGATTTTAAGAAGCATACCGTGCTTGTCAACGGTGAGGAAAAATACCTGACCCGCATTGAATGGCTTCTGCTCAGCCAGCTTGTCAATAATGCTGGCCGTCTCATGCTCTATGAAGAGCTACTAACCCGGGTCTGGGGACCGGAATACCGAGATGATGTCCAAATCCTCAGGACATGGATTAGTCGGCTAAGAAACAAGCTGGAAAGTGACCCTAACCATCCCAGGCTGATTCGCACTATCGCCAAGACGGGCTATATCATAGACCAACCCTCGGCCTGAATAGCTTCAAGATTTCGCCCTCCAAGATTCTACTTATATTGTAAGCTTTCCCCTAGAGAGTACTGCCTGTAATGTCATAATTTTGTAACTTTTTCTCCTCCCATTTTATGACTTCGTTATTACTGGCTCGCTATTATTAAATAGTGCTACTTCTCCCAAGCTTTCTCAACGGAGTAGAACCAGTGCAAAGAAAGGAGGTTCAAAGCGGCTTTGTCAGCACAGTAAAGCCAATTGGATATTCCCTAGAAAAGGAGGGTAAAGGGTATGCTCGATGGAAAGAAGATTGCCATTCTAGCAGAAGATGGCTTTGAGGATTCTGAACTTATTGAACCACTGAGGGCAATGAAGAATGCTGGCGCTAAAGTAGTGATTGTAGGCAGTGGTTCTAAGGAAACTTACAAAGGCAAAAGCGGTAGCAGTACTGTAAGAGTCGATGCTACTGCTGATAATATCAGGGCCGAGGATTTTGATGCCATTATCGTGCCTGGTGGCTATGCTACTGATAAGATGTGCTCTAACCAATCCATGGTTGAGCTGGTGAGAAAGGTATATGACTTAGGTAAGGTGGTAGCGGCTATTTGCCATGGACCGCAGCTCCTTATTTCAGCTGAAATAGTTAGAGGACACCGTGTTACCTCCTGGTCTTCGGTAGCCGTGGACCTTAGAAATGCTGGTGCAGACTGGGTCGATGCACCAGTAGTTCAGGATGGAAATCTTATCACATCGCGCAAGCCAGCAGACTTGCCGAGATTCAATAAAGCAATAATTGAAGCTCTACGAGACTAACATATGGACTAAACGCCATAGGCTTAATCCGTAGGTAATAGCTAAACTGACGGCGAAGGATAATCAGGAAAAGGAAGACGACGTGATATGGAAGAGAAACAAGCTAAAAGCATTGACCAGGCTACCATAGAGATGATAGAGAAAGCGGCTCAAGACGACGCTCGGGTTGTTTTTGAGCGAGCGGAGTCGACTAGGGCTTGCCCCATAGGCAGCGTAGGTAGTTGCTGTAGTATTTGCGCTATGGGGCCCTGTCGGGTCGCCTTAGCTAAAGGAAAAGAGGAAACCCCGGAGGAGAAACGAAAAAGAGTCGGTGTCTGTGGTGCTACTCCTGAGACTATCGCAGCCCGTAACTTCTTGCGCAAGATAGCTGCCGGAGCTGCCGCCCATAGTGACCATGGTCGAAAGGTGACCGAGGCCTTTCTGGCTACAGCCAAAGGAGAGGAACCAGGCTTTCAGATTAAAGATGAGCAGAAATTGCTGCAACTGGCCCTGGATTTTGGCGTCGAGATTGGGGAGCGCACCAATGACGAAATAGCCGTTGATATTGGCGAACTCGCGATAAGGGAGTTTGGCCGACAGGATGGAGAGCTTTTGTTATTAAGACGGGCGCCGTTAAAGCGGCAGGAACTGTGGCGAGGGCTAGGGGTAGCACCTCGCGGTATAGACCGAGAGGTGGTAGAGGCTATGCACCGCACCCATATGGGCGTTGACCAGGATTATAAAAGCTTACTCCTCCAGTCGGTTAGAACCGCGCTAGCCGATGGCTGGGGCGGCAGTATGCTCGCCACTGAGCTTCAGGATATTCTCTTTGGTACACCGTCGCCGGTGCTCAGCCAGATAAACCTGGGGGTACTAAAGGAAGACGAGGTGAATCTCATTATTCACGGTCACGAGCCACAGCTGGCTGAGATGTTGGCCGTCGTCACTCAAGACCCTGAGATGATTGAATACGCCAAATCGAAAGGAGCCAGCGGCATAAACCTGGCAGGTATGTGCTGCACCGCCAATGAGATATTGATGCGCCATGGGATACCCATCGCCGGTAACTTCCTACAGCAGGAGTTAGCTATAGTTACTGGCGCGCTCGAGGCTATGGTAGTTGATGTCCAGTGTATTATGCAGGGAATTACCGATGTAGCCCAATGCTTCCATACTAAGGTTATTACCACTGACCCCAGAGCCCATATCCAAGGTGCAACTCACATCGAATTTGATGAGCATAATGCCATTGAGACCGCCAAGGATATAGTCCGAGCCGCCATTGACAATTTTCCTAATAGAGGTAGTAACGTTCGTATTCCAAATTATAGAACTGACCTTATTGCTGGATTCAGCCATGAAACTATTAACTACCTGTTGGGTGGTCTGTTCCGCGCTTCCTACCGACCGTTAAACGACAACATCATCAATGGCCGAATCAGGGGCGTGGCTGGGGTCGTCGGCTGTAATAACGCTCGGGTTGCTCACGATGATGTTCATGTCACTATGGTTAAGGAACTAATTAAAAACGATGTTTTGGTGCTACAAACCGGCTGTAGTGCCATGGCCTGCGCCAAAGCAGGACTGATGACCCCGGAGGCAGCAGCGAAGTATGCTGGTAAGGGACTGGCTTCAGTATGTGAAGCGGTTGGTATTCCACCAGTATTACATCTTGGCTCCTGTGTTGACAACGCACGCATTCTGATAGCGGCTACTGCCATGGTTAAAGACGGTGGCTTGGGAGATGACCTCAGTGACCTCCCTGTAGCCGGGGCAGCTCCTGAATGGATGAGTGAGAAGGCACTTTCCATTGGCCAGTACTTTGTTGGCTCAGGAGTGTTTACGGTATTCGGTGTTAATTGGCCCACTATCGGCAATGAAGAAGTCACCAAGTTCCTCTTCCATGATTTCGAAGAGATATACGGCGGTATGTGGGCCTATGAGCCGGATCCGATTAAGGCAGCGACCCTTATGATTGAGCACATTGACAACAAGCGCCAAGCACTTGGTATTGACAAGGCTAGAGAGAGGGTGCTCTACGATATGGCAATGCGGCGAGAGCTGGACACAGCTTAAGTATAGAGTCGCCAGAGGTTAATTGTGAGCAGAGCAAGGACTCGCTAATTAACAATGAATAATCCTTAGAGTCTAGCAAAGAAAGCCACAGACAGGTGACGGGGGGTGATGAAAAATGGCTGAGATAAAGGTGAACTGCACTGGCGAAACTTGCCCGGTCCCTTTGATTGAAACCCGTAAAGCTTTGAGGAAAGCAAAAGAAGGTGATGTGGTCGAGGTTATCGGAACACATCCCTCTTCCAAGAAAGAGATACCAATGGCGGTCAAGGCGTTGGGACTGGAACTTATTGCCGTGGAGGAAAAGGACGGAGTTTGGAAGATAAGGATACAGAGGTAGAAGGAGGAAGCGACCATGGCTGACAAAGCTACCATAATAGTTCACAGTGGTGATATGGACAAGGTTTACAGCGCCCTTATTATCGCCAATGGCGCTCTGTCAATGGGGATGGAAGTATCACTCTACTTCACGTTCTGGGGGCTTCAGCGTCTCAAGAAAGGCGGTCTGGAAAAGGGGGCTCTGTCCAAAATGAACATGCTGGGACTCGGTAAGTGGATGGTGAAACGGAAGATGAAGAAGGTCGGTGTAGCCTCCCTTGAGAAGCTCCTACAGGACTTTAAGGAACTTGGAGGCAAACTCCTTGCCTGTGACATGACCATGGAGATAATGGGGATAAAGAAAGAAGACCTCCGTGATGATTTGATATCGGATTACTGCGCAGTTGGTACCTACATAAATGAGGCTAAGGAATCAACAGTAACTCTGTTCATATGATAGGAGAAGGAAATGTCTAACAGGCCTGTTTATCTGGACAACGCAGCGGCTACCCGGCTTGACGAGCGAGTACTGGAGGCAATGATGCCGTACTATTTCGATAAGTACGCTGTAGCCACCTCGGAGTTTGCCTACTCGCAGGGTATAGAAGCCCGAGAAGCTCTAGACGGGGCTAGAGAGGCTGTTGCTACAACTATGGGAGCGGCACCTGAAGAGTTCATTTTTACATCAGGAAGTACCGAATCCTCGAACATTGCCCTGAAGGGAGTGGCCTTGGCTCTTGGTGAGAAGAAGGGCAAACACGTAATCGTGTCAAAAATCGAAGATTTTCCTGTACTCTACAGTGTAAGAACCCTGGAGAAACAGGGCTTCCGGGTGACCTATCTGGACGTGGATAGTGATGGCTTGGTAGACCTTGGCAAGCTGGCAGATTCTATAACAGGTGAGACCATTCTAGTTTCCATCCAGCATGCCAACCAGGAGATTGGCACCATTCAGGATATCGAAAGTATCAGTCGTATCTGTCGTGGGAAAGGGGTGCTTTTTCATACTGATGCCACTCATACCTTCCCCCGAGTCCCTATCGACTTGACTGAAATACCAGTGGATTTAGTCACCGTGTCTGCCCATACCATACACGGACCAAAGGGTATAGGAGGCCTGTATATCCGTCAAGGAACACCAATAGCCAAATGGGTAGATGGTGGATTTCAGGAGTTTAACCTTCGCGCGGGGCTGGAAAACATACCTAGTGCAGTGGGATTTGCCAAAGCGGTACAACTGGTCACCCCGGAAGAAACCGAGCGGCTACAAGCTATGTGTGACCGTATTATTGACCGTATGATTACCGAGATACCAAACAGTACCCTCAACGGCCATCGCTGGAAGAGACTTCCGCAGAATGCCAATATTACGTTCCATTTTGTGGAAGGTGAATCTATCACCCTGCATCTTGATATGCATGGTATCGCCGTAAGCACCGGCTCTGCCTGTTTCAGCCGCTCTCTGGAGGGCAGCCATGTGATATTTGGAATCGGCGGTGACCACGAAAGGGCACACGGTTCGATTCGTTTTACCTTTGGGCGTTACAACACTATGGAAGATGTCGACACCGTGGTTGAGACGCTGGCTGAGGTGGTGCAGGAGTTGAGGAGTATCAGCCCGTTGGGCAAAGAGAAAGAATAATAGGAGAGATAGAAATGAAATTCCCATATAGTGAAACTGTGCTGGAACACTTCCGCCATCCTCGCAATGTGGGCAAGATTGAGAATGCCGACGGAAAGACAATAGAGGGTAGTCCAGCCTGCGGCGATATGGTTTCGGTCTACATAAGTGTTGACCCCAATACCAATAAACTCACCGACATCAAGTTTGAATCTTACGGCTGTGCTTCTAACATTGCCACCGGCTCTATCATTACCGAACTGGCCAAGGGGAAAACACTGGATGAAGCCAAGAATATCACCTGGAAGGAAGCTTCGGAAGCACTGGGAGGACTTCCCAAAATCAAGGCTCATTGCTCAGTACTTGCGGTAGAAGGCTTACGTTCCGCCATTGAAAACTATGAAGAGCGCCACGGCCTGGTCAAGGAGAAAAAACCGACCACAGTGGAGACGGTGCGTAGCCGCCTGAAGAAAGTCATGAATCCATTAAGCGGGTTAGACTTGGTTCGCACTAACTTGGTGAAAGATATTGAGGTAAAGGATGGAGCTGTGCGAGTGATTGTGGATTTGCCTGCGGATAACCAGTTTGCTTCCGCCATGAAGGAAGAAATTGTGGAGAAGATAGAACCACTTTGGGATGTTAAAGAAGTAGCGGTTGAATTTACGGAATAAGAAACCTTCTGTCTGAGCTGGGTTGAAAGCATGATGTATTTTTTTCAAAACCTTCACCCGGTTATACAGGCGCTTCTGGCAACATGCTTTACCTGGGCCATGACTGCTTTGGGGGCAGCTGCCGTATTTACTGCCAAGGACATAAGCCGACGGTTCCTCGATGCAATGCTTGGTTTTGCTGGTGGGGTTATGATTGCTGCCAGCTACTGGTCGCTACTGGCGCCAGCTATTGAGATGTCACAAGGGAAGGACATCCCGGCATGGGTTCCGGCTGTTGTAGGCTTCTTGTTTGGCGGTATCTTTCTGAGAGGTGCTGATAAGGTACTACCCCATCTACACCTTGGCTTTGCCACTGAGGAAGCGGAGGGGATCAAGACAAGCTGGCAGCGAAGCACCTTGCTCGTTCTGGCTATAACACTGCATAACATCCCTGAAGGTCTTGCCGTTGGGGTGGCCTTCGGAGCTCTTGCTGTCGGTTTACCTTCGGCTACTTTGGGAGCGGCTATTGCTCTGGCCATCGGCATCGGTATTCAGAACTTCCCTGAGGGGCTGGCAGTTTCCATACCTCTTCGCCGTGAAGGTATGTCTCGTCGGAAGAGCTTCTGGTATGGACAACTATCCGCAGTTGTTGAACCCGTCGCTGGTGTTATTGGAGCTGCGGCCGTTATCATTGCCCAGCCTATCCTGCCATACGCTTTGGCTTTTGCTGCCGGTGCTATGATATTTGTCGTGATAGAGGAGGTAGTCCCAGAAGCGCAGCGCGGCGGCAATACGGATTTAGCCACCATGGGCGGGATGGTTGGCTTTGCAGTAATGATGTTACTTGACGTCGCCTTCGGTTAATCATAAATAGGGTAGCCTGTAAGGAGAGTTTAAAGAGGAGACAATGGCGGAGAAATCAAAGTCCAAAAAGTCTGAGAAGGCTCATATCCACATTACCGGTATGACCTGTGCCTCCTGTGTTGCCCGCGTAGAGCAAGCTCTGTCAAGCGTGCCTGGGGTAATTTCGGCTAATGTGAATCTGGCTTCAGAGAAAGCTACTGTAGAATATATCGAGGGAACGGAATTAGCTGACCTCAGATGGGCAGTGAAAGACGCTGGCTATGAACTAGGCTCAGAAGCAGAGACCTTAGAAGATGTTACCACTGCTGCCCAGCGGGAGATTAGAACCATACGGAACAAGTTTATCTTGGCAGCTATCCTAGCGGGCACAATCATGGCTCTAATGTGGACTCCCCTCTTTATAGGCAAGGCCTACCTGCTCTGGGCTCTGGCGACACCGGTACAGTTCTGGGCAGGCTGGCGATTTTACCTTGGGACCTGGGGAGCACTCAGGCATCGAACCGCCGACATGAATACCCTCATTGCTGTAGGCACTTCGGCTGCCTATTTTTACAGTATGATAGTTGTTCTCTCTCCCAGACTTCTTACCGCTGGCGGACTGGAACCACATCTCTACTTCGACACCTCAGCCATGATAATTACCCTGATTCTCCTTGGCCGTTTTCTCGAGGCTAGAGCTAGAGGACAGACCTCAGAGGCGATAAAGAAACTTATTGGCATGCAGCCGAAGACGGCTCTCGTTATTCGTGATAGCAAGGAGATGGAAATCCCCATCGTAGATGTCCAGGTTGGTGATATCATCTTGGTGCGACCGGGTGAGCGAGTTCCTGTGGACGGCATCATTCAACAGGGGTATTCCAGTATTGATGAGTCTATGATTACCGGAGAGAGCATCCCGGTGGAGAAAAAAACGGATGATGAGGTTATCGGTGGTTCCATCAATAAAACAGGTAGTTTTCAATTTGAGGCTACCAAGGTAGGTAAGGATACAACACTGGCTCAAATTATCCGGCTGGTGGAGGAAGCCCAGGGAAGCAAGGCACCTATTCAACGACTAGCCGATGTCATCGCCAGTTACTTCGTACCGATGGTGATTGGCATCGCTGTTGGTACCTTCGCCCTCTGGTACTTTGTAGGGCCAGCCCCAACCTTGACCTTCGCCTTCCTCAACTTTGTTGCTGTGCTCATTATTGCCTGCCCCTGTGCCATGGGACTGGCCACTCCCACCGCAATTATGGTAGGCACCGGTAGAGGAGCTGAGCAGGGTATTCTTATCCGGAATGCTGAAGCATTGGAAAGGTCTCACCAAATAGGTACCATACTGCTGGACAAAACGGGTACACTCACCCAGGGCGAACCTAAGGTGACCGATGTCATCGCTACCCCCTTTTCTTCCCAGAAAGAGGTTCTTCAGCTAGCGGCGTCTGCGGAATATGGCTCAGAACATCCGCTGGGCGCGGCCATAGTCAACGCAGCTCTGGAGAAGAAGCTGGAAGTTGCCCCAACCTTAGACTTTAACGCCATCCCAGGACAAGGTGTCGAGGCTTCATTGGTCGGGAAACAGCTTTTGCTGGGTAACCTTAGATTAATAACGGATAGGGGCCTTTCCCTGAACGGATTGGGGGAAGAAGCAGAGCGCCTATGGGAAAAAGGTAAGACAGTGATGTTTTTAGGCGTAGATAGCCAGGTAGTGGGCATCATTGCTGTGGCTGATACCCTTAAGCCCAACGCCAAAGAGGCGCTGAGAGCGCTACATAAAATGGGTATTGAGATAGGGATGCTCACTGGAGACAATCAGCGCACCGCTCAGGCTATTGCCCAAGAGGTAGGCATTGACCGTATTTTGGCTGAGGTACTTCCGGAGCATAAGGCTCAGGAGGTAGAAAAGCTTCAGAATGAGGGAAAGGTGGTGGCAATGGTAGGTGACGGGATAAACGATGCTCCGGCACTAGCTCAGGCAGATGTTGGTGTTGCCCTCGGCACCGGCACCGATGTTGCCATGGAGACAGGGGACATCACGCTGATTAGCGGTGATCTAGGCGGAATTGTAACGGCTATATCCCTGAGCAAACGCACCATGAGGACGATTAAGCAGAACCTCTTCTGGGCGTTTGCCTATAATACTGCTCTTATCCCGGTAGCAGCAGGAGTGTTGTACCTTGCCTTCGGCCAAACCGGTGTTCCCTCAGGGCTTCATTTCATTCTGGGTGACTATGGATTTCTGAATCCAATCTTAGCTGCTGCAGCAATGACCATTAGCTCTATAACCGTAGTATTCAACTCACTCCGTCTAAGAAGGTTTAAGCCAACTAAACTTGAAAACTGATTAAGGGAGGTGCTCCAATGGCAATTGACCCAGTTTGCAAGATGGAGGTTGATGAGACCAAGGCAGCCGCCACCTCCGAGTACAAGGGAAAGAAATACTACTTCTGTGCCGCAGGCTGCAAGAAAGCCTTTGACCAATCCCCTGAGAAATACCTGGCAGAAGAAAAGAAGCAGGAAATTAGCCATCATCAGCACTCTATTCAGAAACCGTAACTTGATACTCCTTATAAGGCCCGGAAACAGTGGTTTCACAGGCACAACTGACTCGTACCTCTCCCCACTTGTGTTGAAAAGGTAGAACTCAACTCGCCATTCGCCCTTATTGCATCAAGGACGGGTGGTTCGGAATCTGTCGCATCTACCTTGCCCCAAGTGAATTTTACTTGGTTCAGGCTCAGGTGCCAATGCGCTTTGTTGCTAGCTTGACAGTAACTATGTAACTCGGCTTATAATAACAGACTTAGCTGTGGGTGTGTATTCCCCCTAGCCACGATAAGTAATTGACTAATGGAAAAAGGGAGGATTATCTTGGAGTATTTGTTAAGTGAGCAACAAAAGGCAATAAAGCGTCTGGCAAGAACGATAGCCGAGGAAAAGATACTACCAGTTCGGGCAGAGCTTGACCAGGGGGAAGAGTTCCCTTGGACGATAATGAAAAACCTCGCCGATGCTGACATGTTTGGTGTCTTTATTCCTGAAGAATATGGGGGTGTAGGCGAAGGATGCCTTACGCTGTGTCTGGTTGTGGAAGAGCTAAGCCGAGTATGTAGTGGTATAGCTATTAGCTATGCTGCTAGCACACTGGGAAGCTTTCCCCTGACAATGTATGGAACTGAAGAACAGAAGCGGAAATACCTGCCTGATATTGCCTCGGGAAAGAAGCTAGCTGCCTTTGCTCTGACTGAGGCCACCGCCGGCAGTGATGCCGGTGCCATAAAAACTACTGCCAATCGAGTAAAGGGGGGCTATATGCTTAACGGAACTAAGCAGTTTATCACCAACGGCGGTGAGGCTGAGATATATACCGTTATTGCTTTGACGAACAAGGCAAAGGGTGCCCGTGGCGCTAGCGCTTTCCTGGTGGAGAAGGGCACGCCCGGCTTTTCTTTTGGCAGGAAAGAGAAGAAGATGGGCATTCGTGCTTCTTCAACCAGGGAACTGGTTTTCGAAGATTGTCTGGTTCCTGAGGAGAATATGATTGGTCGGGAGGGAATGGGATTTATTATGACGATGAGGGTGCTAGACTGCTCCCGCCCCGGGATAGGAGCTCAAGCGGTGGGGCTGGCTCAAGGAGCTTTGGAGGCGGCGGTAGACTATGCTCAACAGCGTATCCAATTTGAGCACCCTATCATTTCTATTCAAGCTGTCCAGCACATGCTAGCTGACATGGATATCCAGGTGGAAGCCGCCAGGTTACTGGTTTATGCCGCCGCCAGGACGATAGATAGCGGAGCCAGGAACTTTACCGAAGAAGCGGCTATGGCTAAGGTCTTTGCTTCAGATACAGCGATGAGAGTTACTACTGATGCGGTGCAGGTTTTTGGTGGCGTTGGTTACATGCGTGATTATCCTGTTGAGAAAATGATGAGAGATGCCAAAATCACCCAGATATATGAAGGCACCAATCAGGTCCTGAGAAATGCCATCGCCTCTGAACTCAGGAAGAGGAAGGCAATGCGTGAATGAATATTGTGGATTAAGCTTGCACTAAGGATGCGGCTCAGCTTATAATAAGCTGACTCCAGCTCGAGTTGAGGTGGAATATAATGCCGATAAATGTTTCTCAGTTGCTTAAATCCTCTATAGGCTCAATGCGAAATTATGAGGTGAGTGAGGTTGTTGATATTGCTGGTGCTGGTAGCCTGGTTCAGGGTGAGCTTAGGTTGATGCGTACCGACCGTGGTATCCTGGCTAAAGGTACACTACACACTGAGGTTGAGGTTACCTGTAGCCGCTGTGTGAGTTTGTTTAGTTGTCCTCTGGCTCTGAATATTGAGGAGGAATATTTCCCTACGGTTGATGTAGTTACTGGTGCCTGGCTGCCTGTGCCTGATGAGCCCGGTTGCTTTACTATTGATGAACATCATACCCTTGATTTAACCGAGGCGGTATGTCAGTATGCGCTACTGGCTATCCCGATGAAGCCGCTTTGTAGTGAAGATTGTGCCGGGTTATGCCCCAATTGCGGTCACAATCTTAACTACGGACCTTGTGATTGCCCGTCTCGGGGGATGGACCCTCGCTGGTCTGAGTTAAGTAAATTGCTTTATAGGTGATGACATAAATCCTTGCCGATGACGAAGTTAAAAACTCAAAGCAGTTTGTCATTTTGAAATTAGAGTTTGTTTAGAATTTCACCAGGAACGGAGTAGGTTATGGGAGCTTTACCGAAGCGAAAAATAGCTAAGGCACGTCGGGGTAAGCGGCGTAGCCATATTAGCCTGTCTTCTCCTCCTCGGGACTTTTGCCCTCAATGCCATAGTCCTAAACTGCCTCACCATGTTTGTCCTGTCTGTGGCAGCTATGCTGGCAGGGAGGTCATTGAGATTAAGAGCTCGAAAAAGAAGGCTGGCTGATGACCGATGAGCGGTTACAGGATTAGAGCCGCTTTTTGGTTACATTGTGGCGGCATTAATCTAGAAGAGAGGCTGAGCCGATGAAGGTAGCCTATGTCTTTCCCGGTCAGGGTTCTCAGTGGGTAGGCATGGGTCGTGACCTTTATGATAATTTTGATTCAGCTAAAGCCGTCTTTAAGCAGGCTGACGAGGCTTTAAGCTTTCCCCTATCCAAGTTATGCTTTGACGGGCCAGAAGACGAGCTTCGTCAGACTATCAATGCTCAACCAGCAATAGTAACCGTCAGTTTTGCTTGCCTGAAGGCTATCTATGATGTGAGCGGTAGCAATGGGTTACCATCCCCTGCCTTTGTTGCTGGTCATAGCCTGGGTGAATATACGGCACTGGCAGCAGCCAGAGTGCTTGATTTTGCCGATGCTGTTTATCTGACCCGAGAGAGGGGGCGGTTAATGGATGAAGCTGGGCTGAGCCAACCTGGAGGCATGGTGGCAATAATCGGGCTTGATGAAGCTTCATTGGCTGAGGTATGTGTCCAGACGAATACCCGAATTGCTAATATTAACTGCCCTGGTCAGCTAGTAATCAGTGGGGCAAAGGAGAATTTAACCCAGGCTGTAGATTTAGCTAGTAGCAGAGGGGCTTATCGCACCATCCCATTGGCGGTAAGTGGTGCCTTTCATACGCCACTGATGCAGTCGGCAGTTGATGGTATGGCTGAGATTATAGCTACCCTTTCCTTTGACGACCCAGCTATTCCTATTATAGCTAATACTACCGCCCAGCCATTGACCACTGCTGAATTGGTTAAGGCAGAGTTGCTGGGGCAACTGTGCCATTGCGTTCGGTGGCAGCCCTCAATTGAGTATATGGTAAATGATGAGGTGTCTACCTTTATTGAGATAGGGCCGGGCAGAGTGCTTACCGGTCTCATTAAACGAATAAACAGAGGGGTTAAGCTGATAAATATAGGTGATGTCCCGGCTATTAGAAAAATAGTTTGTTAGGGGGGTTGTCTATCAACCTCACCCCCTTTATCCCCCTCTCCATGATAGGAATATCTTCCTTGCATGAGGGGGAACTAGAGGTTTTGAAGGGGCTTCGCCCCTTCAATCTTCCCTTGATAAGCAACCTTGTTTGGGCGGGCAAATACTAGGAGAGTTAAAGAAAGACAGAGCCTTTCTTTATGGAATATTTCCCCTTCTGCTTGCTCTGGAGTAGTAATTGGGGGAGTTTTAGAGGGGCGAAGCCCCTCTAAAGAAATTATCCTCCCCTTCCCCTTATTAAGGGGAAGGGGATAAAGGGGATAGGGTTACTAAGTTAAAACCCAAGGAGGCGATTATGAATCTTGCTAATAGGGTGGCGATAGTTACTGGCAGTGGTCGGGGCATAGGGCGGGCTATTTCTCTGAAATTGGCTGAGGTTGGGGCTACCGTCGTCGTCAATGATATTGGTGAGGATTCTCCTGTTGGCAGTGTGGCTGAGGAAATCAAGGCTATGGGTGGGCAGAGTCTGGCGGTTCTGGCTGATGTGAGTTCATCATCAGATGTCGCCAGGCTGGTGGAAGAAACTATAGCTGCTTATGGGAAGGTCGATATTTTAGTAAATAATGCTGGCATTGCCCGGGACCAGCTTATCATCCGGATGTCGGACGAAGACTGGGACAAGGTATTAAGTGTCAACCTGAGGAGCGTTTTTCTTTGTGCCCGAGCGGTATTAAGACATATGATTAAGCAGCGCTGGGGTAGAATTATCAGTATTGCCAGTATTGTTGGGCTGGTGGGCAACCCGGGACAGGCTAACTATGCTTCAGCTAAAGCCGGCATTATTGGCCTTACCCGGACGGTTGCCAAGGAAGTGGCTGCTCGTGGTATCACGGCTAATGCTATTGCCCCTGGCTTTATTGATACTGAGATGACCCAGCGGCTGGAAGAAGACTGGAAGCAGCAGCTCAAGAAGCAAATCCCTCTCGGTTACTTCGGTTCTCCCTGTGATGTGGCTGAGGCGGTGGCTTTTCTGGCTTCGGAAGAGGCAAGGTATATTACCGGGCAGGTGCTCAGTGTGGACGGAGGTATGGCTGGAGCCTGGCTATGAAGAGGTCATTTAGCAACCTATCCCCCTGCCCCCTTCCCTTACTAAGGGAAGGGGGGGTGTAGGTAAGAGAGGGGCGAAGCCCCTCTCTAAAATATCTTCCCCTTCCCCTTCCCCTTGTTAAGGGGAAGGGGATAAAGAGGATAGGGTTACTGAAGAAGCATTAAAGGGGGTGAGGTTGATAAACAATGTATATGAATATTATTGATTCTTATCAGTTTGGACAGGTTGTAGTTAACGGCAAGAGGTATACCTCGGATGTAATCATTTTCCCCGATAGGGTTAGGGATAACTGGTGGAGAAAGACGTCTCATCAGCTATGCCTTGGTGATATAGCTGAGGTTATAACTGAAAGTCCCGAGGTGCTGGTAGTTGGCACCGGGGCATCAGGCTTGATGAAGGTGTTGCCTGAGGTAAAAGAGAGTGTTGACGCCCAGGGTATCAAGCTTATTGTGGAGGCTACGGGTAATGCTTGCTCTACCTATAACCAGCTTTGCCATTCTCAGCAGGTAATAGCCGCTCTCCATCTTACCTGCTGACGGCTGCTTATTTGGCTATTACCTGAGTGATACTATTGTTGACCGATGTGATATAATGCGGTTTAGTTTTAGGGGTAATCTATGGCAGGGGAGCGGCGAAAAGCGAGGGCACTGGCTCTGCAGGCACTGTATGAGGTTGACTCTGTGGGGCATGAGATGGAAGCAGTAGTGAGCCGTCTTCTGGCTAAGGGGGAGTTCTCGGAGGAAAATGCTGCTTTTAGCCGTGAGCTGGTAAGCGGTGTTATCCAGAATAGGGAGCAGATTGACTGCAATATTCAAAGCTTTGCTCCTGCCTGGCCGGTAGCACAGATACCGGTAGTTGATAGGAACATTCTGAGGCTTGCAATATTCGAAATTTTACTTGATAATAAAGTGCCGGTTAAGGTAGCTATAAATGAGGCAGTTGAGTTAGCCAAGATGTTTGGTGGTGATAATTCAGCCAAGTTTGTTAATGGAGTCTTGGGCTCAGTGAGCGCTCTTGCCGTAAATAGAATGCTTTTGGAAAGGAAAGGAGAAAATGCCAACCATTGATGAGCGGCTAAAAAAGATAGTTGTCGACCAGTTGGGCGTAGAGGCTGATGAGGTAGTACCATCAGCTAGCTTTATTGACGATTTAGGTGCTGATTCTCTGGATTTAGTAGAACTGATAATGTCTTTAGAAGAGGAGTTTAGCAATCCATCCCACAAGGTTGAGATACCTGATGAGGATGCTGAAAAGATAATAACTGTCCAGGATGCCATTGATTATCTTAAAGACCACGGCGTTGAGGATAAGTAGGTAGGGAAGTCAATATAATTAAAACCATGTACCCTGACTGATAAAGCCTGGCACCCTTGATGAAAGCCCAGGAGGTAGAAATGGTCTCTATCAGAGATAAACTGGAGCAGGAGGCGGCAAAAAATATTCTCAGCCAAGCTCTGATGTTGCTGGCTCACTCCTCGGAGAGGAATTACCGCCGACTCGCAAGCGTCTTTGCTAGGATAGCTAAAACTGAACACCAAAGGATGATTGCTGACTGGATTAGTAACTGGCTTTCGGAGGGGAATCCTGGAGCACTTTTCCTTAGCAGAGTTTTGAAGGGAGTTCATCCCAATGTGCGCAAAAACTTTCTAGCTAACACAATAGTGCACCTGTTCTTCCGAGACCAGAAAGTCTATGCCCGCCTCAGGGCAGAGTATGGTTTTAATCCCCCCTCGGTAATGTTGCTCTCTCCCACTATGCGGTGCAATTACCACTGTGTGGGCTGCTATGCTGGTAATTATACTGCGGATGATGACCTGCCACCTGAGGTCTTTGACCGGGTAGTTACCGAAGCCGAGGCAATCGGTATCAAATTCATTACCATACTGGGTGGCGAGCCTTTTATCTATCGTCCATTGCTCGATATCTTCGCCGCACATAAGAATGTCAGCTTCCAGGTATATACCAATGGGTCTTTGATTGATGAAGGTATGGCTGCCAAGCTTGTGAAACTGGGGAATGTGGCGCCCCAGATAAGCATTGATGGTTTCAAGGAACAAACCGATGCCGGGCGGGGGGAAGGTGCTTTTGAGCGGGCAATCGAAGCCATGGACAATTTGCGGCAAAAGGGTTGTATCTTCGGTTTCAGCACTATGGTTACTCCCGACAACATTGATGTTGTTACCAGTGACGAGTTCATTGATTTAATTATAGATAAGGGTGCCCTTGATGGCTGGTATTTTCTCTATATGCCTGTAGGACGAAATCCTCAATTGGAGAGGATGCCCAGCCCGGAGCAAAGAAACAAGCTGAGGCTTGCTGTTATTCGGTTCAGAAAGACTAAGCCGATTCTGCTCGTTGATTTCTGGAGCGATGGTCCCCTCACCGCTGGCTGCATTAATGGTGGTCGCATATATTTCCATATCAACCACAAAGGAGATGTTGAACCCTGCATCTTTGTCCACTTCGCTACCCATAATATTAAGCAAACACCCCTGGTCGAGGCGCTGAATTCGCCGTTTTTTAGGGGGCTAAGAGAGATGCAACCCTTCAGCTATAATACCCTTCGCCCCTGTCCCGTTATTGACCACCCTGAAGCCATGCGGATGGCGCTAAAGAAGTGGGGAGCTTACCCCACTCATGAGGGGGCAGAGAAAACCTTCACTGAGTTGAGCAGTGGATTGGACGAGTACGCTGCCAGGGTGGAGGAGATTTGTCGACCCATCTGGGAAAAGGAGTATGCCTGGGCTGAGAAATGGATGACGGTAATGGACCATCCCCCGGAAAAAATTGAAGCCAGGAAGGCAGAGTATCAGCGAAGTCACAGGAGCAGGCTAGAGGGTTAAGTTCACCAGCAATTTGCCTGATTTCTTTATCGGATGTCGACTGTCTCCAGGGGCCCAGTTTGTCGGTTAATGTATTTCTCAGCAATCTTGCGGAAATGGAATCCGTAGATAGCAAAGGTTACGGATAAAGGAAAAGACCGTGGCCATCTTAATAGGGTTAGAATAAGCAGCTTCCAGTAATACCTTCTCCCCTTTTCCCTGATACCCAAGAACCATATAGATTTGGTAAATGCCTTAACATGGAAGAGAGTGATTCTACCCCTTGCCATTCCCCGGGGTTTATATTCTTTTAGAAATGTTTTGACCCGTTCGTAATACTGCTTGGGGGAATAAATTGTATTTAGGATATATTTATAGCCGCTGATGAGTGTTTCATAGTCCATTTTGGGAATGAAGTTGAGGGAAAAGTCGGTATTGTCACCAGAACAACCCTTGAGTAGGCGGTTCTCATTTTGCAAACGCTGGAACAGCCTTGTCCCCCGGGGAGCTTGTAGTAAACCGACCATTGCAGTAACGATTCCACTTTTTTGAATAAAGTTGATTTGGCTTTTGAAGATGGAGACAGGGTCGCTATCAAAGCCTACAATGAATCCTCCTTGCACCTCTAGTCCATAGTTTTGAACCTTCTTCACCGAAGCCACTAAATCACGATTTTGGTTTTGCATCTTATTACACTCAGCCAGGCTTTCTTCATTAGGGGTTTCAATGCCAACAAATACTGTGTTAAACCCTGCCTTGACCATCAATCGCATTAGCTCTTCGTCATCGGCCAGATTTATAGATGCTTCCATGGATAAAACAAAGGGGTATTTCTTCTCCTCCATCCACTTAATTATTTCCGGTAGGATTTCGCTCTTTAGTTTTCTCTTGTTGCCGATAAAATTATCATCAACAATAAACACACCACTACGCCAACCACGATTATATAGGGCGTCAAATTCGGCAAGTAACTGGTCTTTATCTTTGGTTCGTGGCTTATGCCCATTTAGTATGATAATATCACAGAACTCGCAGTTGAAAGGGCAGCCCCGGGAGTACTGAATATCCATAGATGAGTATTTTTTCATGTTGACAAGTGACCACAGGGGGACAGGAGTTTTTCTCAGGTCTGGTCGTTCGGTAGAGGTGTAAATGTGTTGGGCACACCCTCGGTCTAAATCCTGTAAAAAGGGAGGAAGCGTAATTTCAGCCTCATCAAGCACAAAATGGTCTACCCCATCAAATTCTTCATATCTGGTAGTAAACAGGGGACCGCCAGCAACAATCTTGGTGCCCATTTTGTTACATCTGGCAATAACCTCTTTTACTGAATCGATCTGTACCACCATCGCGCTGATAAGCACATAATCAGCCCATTTCAGGTCTTCGTCAGTTAGGCCGGTTACATTCATATCTACCAGTTTTTTCTCCCATGCCTCAGGGAGCATCGCCGCTACCGTTAATAAACCTAGCGGTGGGAAGTTTGCCTTCTTAGAGGCGATTTTTAAGGCAGTCCTGAAACTCCAGAAGGTGTCCGGGTATCGGGGATAAACCAGAAGTATTTTCAAATTTAGTCTCCTTAATATGTCCTGGTTAATTCAGCTTGAGCATCATAGGTGCTGTCTATTATAGCACTTTTTCTGTTATAAAGTAAGAGGCTGTTTTTCACAGGAGATGGTTGATTGGTGTCTGAGTAGGAATTGGCTTGAGCTACACTTTTTAATACTAATGGGTTATTATAGAGTTGGGGAGGACAACTCTGGAAGCGATAGAAGTAGCCCGCAAAGTAGTTGAAGCTGCCAGTGATAAGCAGGCTAGTGATATTCTGTTGCTGGATGCCCGAGGGGTATGTAGTTTTGCCGATTATTTTGTGATATGCAGTGGTGATTCTAATAGGCAGATTGAGGCTATTCGCGATGAAGTTGGGCATATACTGAAAAGGGAGGGTATTTTACCTCGCCATTGTGAGGGCACTGTAGATTCGGGGTGGCTCTTGCTTGATTTTGGTGATGTTATCGTGCATATTTTTGCTCCCTTTGAGCGGGAATACTACCAGCTGGATGAGCTGTGGAGCCAGGCGAGCCCTGTGGTCAGGATTCAGTAACTGAACATTTCATCTTGGGTAAAGAACAGCCTGATTTCCTGTTCGGCAGTCTCTACCGAATCGGAGCCGTGGACTGTGTTGCGTCCGATATCCAAGCCAAAATCACCTCTAATGGTTCCTGCCTCAGCCTGGGCGGGGTCGGTTGCCCCCATTGTTTTTCTGATTATTTCCACTGTTTTGTTACCCTCAAAGACAAGGGCAATTATCGGGGCAGAGCTGATATAGTTTACTAGATCATCAAAGAAAGGTTTGTCCTTGTGAATAGCGTAGTGCCGTTGGGCTAAAGCTCTATCCAGGTGGAGCATCTTGAGCGCTATCAGCCTGAGTCCTTGATTCTCCAGGCGGCTGATGATAGTGCCGGCTAACCTCCTCTGTATAGCGTCAGGTTTGATAAGAACTAGAGACCTTTCCATTCTAAACTCCTGTTATTTATTAAAAGATTGATTATCAACCTCACCCCCTTTAAATTTTATAGCAACCCCATCCCCCTTTATCCCCCTTCCCCTTATCAAGGGGAAGGGGGAAACTATTTTTAAAAGGGGCTTCGCCCCTTAAACCCCTATTTTGCCTACTGTATCACCGAACTTATTGCCAATTCCGCACTTCTACAAGCAGTGGGAAGAGATTTTAGAGAGGGGCTTTGCCTCCCTTTGCCTCTCCTTAATGTTTTTTCTGAAGAGGGGTTTCGCCTCTCTTTGACTCTCCCTACCCCGAAGCAGTAATTAGGGAGTTTTAGAGGGACGACAGTCCCTCTTTTCTATTTTCCCCTTCCCTTTTAAGGGAAGGGGGTCAGGGGGATAGGTTACTAAACGACCTCCTTTTGAGGGCGAAGAAGCTTCTCCAAGTCATTCACGCTTACTTTTTCCAGTGTGTCAACCACAAGGTCAGCTTCGGTCAGGCTCGGCTTGGGGTGGGTATTTGTGACCGCCAGACAGTGCATTCCGGCTCTCTTAGCTGCGGTAATTCCGGCAATAGCGTCCTCAATTACAATACAGTTCTTTGGCTCGACCCCTAATCTTTGGGCCGCCAGCAAGAAACCCTGCGGGCTAGGTTTACCCTCGGTTACATCGCTACCTGAGATGATAGCATGAAAACACTTATCTATGTCTAGACCTTTGGTGAGCAACTTGATATTCTCTACGGGGGCTGACGAAGCCAGTGCTTGTTTAAATCCGTGTGGGGCAAGCGATTTTATCAGTTCTATCGCCCCGGGTAATGGTTTTATGTTCTGCCTTACCGCATTACGGAACTTCCTCTCTTTCTCCTTGCCAATGGCATCTATTTCGCTTGGTGATGTGAGTTCACCTAGGGTATTGCGGATTATAGTATCGTTCCTTTGACCAAAGTTACGCCTGAAATCCTCTTCGGTGAAGGCAACGCCCCTTTTTTGGAAGACCTCTTGCCACGCCCTTAGGTGATAGGGAGCGGTGTCAGCAATTACCCCATCCATATCCCAAATAACTGCCTTAGCTTTGCTTGCCTCGCTCAGTCTGGTGTTAACGATAAACTGGGTAGCCGTGCCTTCGGCGATCAGGGTGCCGTTGGTCAGCGATATGGTGGCTTTGGTTTCCACCAGCCTTCTGGTCTTTTTGATTACCGACCCATTGATAATCAGGGGCTTATCTAGGGGAGCCGGGCGTCTGAACTTAGCCTGCATGGTGGCGGTTATGGTGTTAGCCCCGTCGAATAGGGCGGCGTAAGCCATAGCTTCATCCAGGAGAGCAGTTATAATGCCGCCGTGAACGAGCCCTGACCAGCCCTGGTAAAGCTTATTAGGGGTAAACCGGGCACTGGCTACTTTACCGTCCCACTTAAAATTTAATTTCAAGCCAATGGGGTTATCCTGCCCGCAGCCGAAACACGTAGCAAGGTCTTTTTCAGTATCAATTGATATTTTGGGCCAGGTTACCACTTTGGTCTCCATTCTTTGCCGGGTTTGGGTTTAGTAATTGGTGGTCGCCTAAGGTATATTGGCTGCAGGCTAGCCGGGTTGTCATAATCACCGTCTTTCAGCCGCTTGAGTCCCAGCTCAGCGAGAAAACTGGCTCGCCTGAGCAGGGTGGCTGGGGGTGGTATTATTGCTCTTTGCTTGAGCTGTTCTGTTAGCTGTGTAGTAATGAGTGGTGTCAATTCACCACAAAATATTGTTGCTGTAGTTATCTGTGAGCATAGAGCTTCAATGGTGGTTATGTGCTCGGTAGTAAGCTGACACCAGACATCGTGTTTCCTGTGATACATAGCAGTGGCAACCTCTCCTCTACCGGCATTCAGTATCGGGCAGATGGGCAAACCGGTTTCGGCATGCTGGTAGGCTTCTGCTTCCAGGGTGTTGATACCAACTATTGGGATTCCCAGGCTGAAGGCTAATCCTTTGGCGGTGCTCATTCCTACCCGCAATCCATTGTAACTTCCCGGTCCCCTGGCTACTATAATACCATTAATAGATTGAAGATTCGTCCCCGTTTGCTTTAGCAAGTGAGCCAGTTGGGGTAGTAGCTGGGTGGTGTGGTTTTGCCCACAGCGCCAGGTTAATTCAGCCAGCACTTCACTATCTTGAACCAGAGCCATGCCCGCCGTATTGGTTGAGGTATCTATTGCCAGTTGCATTAGCTATTTTAGCCCTTTCTGTGAATCAAGGGAGAGGTCGCTAACTTGCCCCAGTATTTCCCGGTAGCGTTTGCCATTAGCTTGGAGTTGAAAGCTACGCTCGGTATCGGAAAGATAGCTTATTTGAATTAGCAGGTGCTCTACGGGCAATACGCTTAACCCCTTTTCCGCCCATTCTACGACACAGACACCATTGCCATACAGGTAGTCGTCCAGGCCTAAGTCGGCAATTTCTTCTATGTGGTCAAGCCGATACAGGTCTACGTGGTATAGGGGCAGCCTGCCATAGTGTTCTCTGACTATGACAAAGGAGGGGCTGAACGCATATTCTTCAATGCCCAGTCCCCAGGCAATCCCCTGCGTGAGGCAGGTCTTTCCTGTTCCCAGGGCACCGACGAGGAGCAGAATGTCGCCAGGCAGAGCTAGCTCACCGATATGGATACCGAGCCTCTGGGTCTGTTCCGGGCTATGGCTGATTAACTCAAGTTGGCTCATGAACTGATTTAGCTTCATCTCGTAATAAAGTGCTCCCATCCTGTCTTGCCCAGATTAAATGGGTTTCCCTTACTGTCAACCAGAGTTATTGCCCCCGGTTTATCAGCTACGATTTCACCGATTACTGTTATCGGGCAAGAGGCGGCTGTTGTTACCTCACCAATGACCTTATCGTTTCCGGTAAACAGAAGCTCGTAGTCCTCTCCTCCTGATAGTGCCAGTTCGAGGCATTTATCACCGAAGTTAGCTTTGACTGTGGGCTGAATTGGCACCCGGTCAACTTCTATTCGGGCACCAACCTGGCTTGATTTACATATATGCTTCAGGTCTGAAATCAGCCCGTCGCTGATATCTATAGCTGTCTTTACCCCCTTGTCTGCCAGTAGTTGCCCTTCACTTATTCGGGGGTGGGGGTGGAGATAAGCATTTTTTAAACATGCCGTGGCTTCAGGGTCAAATTGAAGCTGTTTATTAAGTGTTTCCCAACCAGCGGCAGCTGCCCCTAGTTCACCGGTAACGGCTACTTTCTCCCCGGGCTTGGCTGCGGAGCGGGTGAGTATTTGTTTATTATGGTCTCTGGCGTTACCCAGAATAGTAACCGTAATAGCTACCAGCGGCGCACTGCTGGTATCTCCGCCAATTATAGCTACTCCCCACTGCTGTGCCAGTTCGATCATTCCCTTATACAGGGCAGTAACATCGTCCACTTCCGTGTTGTCGGGCAAGGCTAAAGATACCAGTGCGTATCTTGGGATGCCACCCATAGCGGCAATATCGCTCAGGCTGGCGGCCAGTGCTTTCCAGCCCAGTTCGCTCCAGGGGGCGATACCCAGGGAAAAGTGAATATCCTGGATAAGGGAATCAACGGTAGCCAGTTGAGTTGAAGCATCGCCATGCCAGGCAGCGGCATCATCGCCAATACCGATAATGAGCTGTTGTCGGGATGCTGTTTGATTGGCCGGTGAGCTATTAGCCATTTTAGCCAGGAGGTCAATCAGTCCAAATTCCCCGAGCTCCGAGACCTTCATGGTTGAAATTATAGCATGCCCATAGCTGGGGGCACAAATTAGAGGTTGTTGCGAAATGCTTTGGCTTTTTCCGATACACCGAGGAATTGGACAGGGTTCCAATAAATCGTGGTTGATAACCTGTTTGGCTTGTAGCCAAAGTTATAGGTGAATTTGCCGAAACTACTGGCGATTGCATATAGGGTTATATTTGGCAATTAAGTCATCTTCCTCAGCTTTGCGTGTTGGCTCACTACCACAGCTTTTGTGAGCACAAATATGTGTTGCACCTTCTTGTTTAATACAAGGCATCCTATGATGATTATCAAACCGTTCACTAAAATCGCCAGTTTGTCCTATGTAAATCGCTTGTAGTTTGCCCTCTGTAGTCTTTTTGCAGAATATGTAGTTGGCTGGGGCTGCACCAAAAGCTTTGCCAATTTCAAAGACCATATAGGTATACTTTTTCCCTGATTTGCCCACCAATGTTACTAGGGGTTCATCAAACATAAAGCACCTCCCTTGTAGCGTGGATTATACCACTAAGATAGGTGGCGTCAAGCCAAAGCATTTCGCAACAAGCTAAAATTAGCTTTTTATTAGGGAACCCACCCCCTTTATCCCCCTCCCTTATCAAGGGAGGGGGAAGATAATAAAAAGAGGGGCGAAGCCCCTCTTAGACACCCACTTTCTCGGTTTTTATAGCATTTACCTGATAAGACAGGCTATATAGAGCTTGTTGCGAAACTCCCGTTTGAGTGGAGGGGGTTGGGGGGATGAGTAACCCTAGTTTATTTTGGGAAGATAGGCTCAAACGGGGTGAGCACTTCGTCACGAACAAAGTCGTGAAGATTTCTGATGCACTTGGAGGCAAGTTGCCCCTTGGCTGGTCCCCCTTTGTCGAAAGCTATATCGAAGGAGACCATGGCTTTGAGTTGTGGCTCAGGCTCACCAATGCCAAAGGGTATAGTTATGATTGTCTGGCCGTCTTGAAGTCTGTCCCCTGTGGACATACGGATGGGTCTACCGACAGGGCTGCTAACCTTAACTCCACGTACCAACCGACCATTTGGCAACTTGATAGTGTGCATGGGGCCTGTTATGGTGACAGCTACACTCTTAGGGATGACCAGCATAAGGGTGGGGCTTCGATGTTTGTCATCGTTCCAGAGGCGATTGAGAATCCAGAGAGGATGCGAGTCTGGGTCGTTCCTTCCTTTGTACGGCTGGTAGGGTTGGAGACTTCCAATGAGGTCTATAGCAGATTGAGGGAGGCGATGGAACTTTTTCTTCCAAGCATCAAAATCAGTGCTACCTTTGTAGGCAGGAAAAGCCAAATCACCCAGTTTCGTCTTGGAGCATCCCGACAGAACCCCAAGTTGCCAAACAAGGTTGTCCAGAATAGAACGAAGGTTATGGATACAATCCCCAACAATAAAGCTCAATCTCAATGGAGGTTCTTTGATACCCTTCACCTTATACCGCTTGAATTGATTAACTCCATCACTATCTATCTCGGTCACCACTTTTTTCTGCGCACTAGTGAGGTATTTAGTGGCTTGACGCTCGAAATCGTTCAGGTGCTTCCTTGCCCTCGCCAAACGCCTATGAAGGTGTTTAAGGTAGATTGCCATGAGTGATTCCCCCTCATAAAGGATTATACCATCGAATGACTTTAGGAAACAGCAGCAACGCATTGTCTAATAGCAAACACTTGATTATTTAAAATACCATACAAGGCTTGTGCTTGAACAACAATCCCCTCTTCTCATCTCCCGCAAAAGCTGTTATAGTTTTATATATGCGCTACGCAATTATTGCTGATATCCATTCTAATCTGTCTGCTTTTACTGCAGTGTTGAAGGACATTGACGGCAGGGGAGGGGTGGAGGAGGTGTGGTGTTTAGGAGATGTTGTCGGCTATGGTCCCGACCCGCACCAGTGTATTGAGCTTTTATGCCAATATAACCATGTCTGCGTGGCCGGGAATCACGATTGGGCAGCCATAGGTAAGCTCGATACCTCCGATTTTAACCCCGATGCCGCTGCCGCCTGTCGCTGGACAGGGCAGCAACTAACCCCTGAGGATATACAGTATCTTGAGAGCCTGCCATTAGTTGTTGAGAGGGGTGATTTTACCCTGGTGCATGGTAGCCCCAGGGAGCCTATCTGGGAATACCTGCTATCAACCACCAGCGCCAGGGAAAATTTTACTTGCTTTCAGTCGCAATTCTGCCTGGTAGGTCATTCTCATGTGCCTTTAATATTTGAGTATAGTGAGGCTGGTGTCTGTTCCCTTAGTCAGTTCCCGGCTGAGGGGGTGCTTGGGCTTGCCCAGAACCGGTTGATTATTAACCCTGGTGGGGTGGGACAACCCAGGGATGGTGACCCCCGAGCCAGCTATGCCATCTACGATAGTAAAGCCGGGACTATCAGTCTCTACCGTATTCCTTATAATATAGGGGTTACGCAAGCCAGGATGGTAGAGTATAGATTACCTGTGCGCCTGGTGGCTCGCCTCAATTATGGAATGTAATCATCGGGCACAAACTTCTGGCTTGACAAAGAACCACAGACCGATTAGGATTTTTCCGAGGTCGTGCTAGATGGGGAGCTAGCGGTGCCCTGAACCTGCAACCCGCTATAGCAGGGTTGAATTCCTGCTTGAGGCCTTTGTCTGGTAGGACTGCCTGGGCTAAGTGGTGTTGAAGGCTGGGTCCTACGCGGCAGAGCACTATGAACCCCGTCAGGTCTGAGAGGAAGCAGCGGTAAGTAGTAGCTTCTGGGTGCCGTAGGGCTACCTGGCTGGAGCTGGCTGGCTGGGGCAAGCTATGAGGCGAGGTCAAGGGTAGGTGCACGACCTCATTAATTTTTGTGGTAGGGCAGTAGGTGGCTAAAAAAGTAGCCAGTAGAAGGCATCGCCCAAAGGCAGAATCACTTTTAGCTGAAACCAGAGGATTGTTGCGCCACTTTGACCTCAAGGCAAGAAAAGGACTGGGGCAGCACTTCCTTATTGATAGGGAGGTGCTCGGGCTTGTTACTTCCGCCGCCGAGCTTACCCCTGCCGATGTTATTATGGAAATAGGGCCTGGTCTGGGAGTATTGACCACCGAGCTAGCCAGGCAAGCCGGTTGGGTGGTTGCTATTGAGCTGGATAGCAAGCTGGCGGCTATCCTAGAACAGACCCTGGCTCCTTTTGATAATGTTACTATCATCAATGAGGATATACTTGGTATTAATCCGGAAGATTTACTCCAGGAGCAAAAGACCGGGTTTCCTCCAGCAATAAATAACCCTTTTAACTACAAGGTAGTGGCTAACCTTCCTTATTATATTACCGCTCCTGTCTTACGCCATTTCCTTGAGGCATCAGTTAAGCCTCAGATCATGGTGGTAATGGTGCAAAAGGAGGTAGCCGAGGCTATCGTGGCTGAGCCTGGTCAGATGAGCCTGCTCAGTATCAGTGTGCAGTTTTATGGGGAGCCAAGGATAATCAGCAATGTGCCAGCTCAGTGTTTTTATCCGGCGCCGGAGGTTGATTCGGCTATACTGCAGGTTGATGTATATCCTCAGCCAGCGGTGGCGGTAACCGATGAAGGCAGCTTTTTTGGGCTGGTGCGGGCTGGTTTTACTGCCTCCCGCAAACAGATAGGCAATTCTTTAGCCCAGGGTCTGGGACTATCAAAGCCTGAGGTTTCATCCTTATTGGGAAGGGCAAGTATTGTGCCACAGCGGCGGGCGGAGACCCTGACCCTTGATGAGTGGGCACAACTGTGGCAGGTATTTACCCGCCTCGGAGAATCGCATGCTGACTGTTCTGGCGCCAGCTAAGTTAAACCTGACCCTTGAGGTTCTGGCTCAACGCCGTGACGGCTTTCACGAAATCCGCAGTGTTATTCAGACCATAAATCTATGTGATAGCCTCTGCTTCCAGTTGAGCCCGAATATTGAGTTTAAGTCCAGTGTGCCTGAGTTGATTCCAGAGGATAGTCTGGTATCTAGGGCAACTAGCTTGCTTGGGGAGGCTACATGGTGCTCCAGCGGGGCAATAATAGAGGTTACCAAGCGTATCCCGTTGGTTTCAGGATTGGGTGGCGATAGCAGTGATGCCGCCGCTACTTTGCGCGGGCTCAATAAGCTCTGGGGGTTGGGCTTATCACCACCGGAATTGCTGGAGTTAGCCTCACAGTTGGGTTCGGATGTAGCCTTTTTTGTTTACGGTGGCACGGCGGTGGTCAAGGGTAGGGGTGAGATGGTAACCCCCTTACCCCCCTTACCCCGTATGTGGGTGGTGCTGATGGTGCCGGATGTGCCTAGATTGTCAGGGAAGACAAAACAGCTTTACGCCTGTCTTAAAGCCAGCCACTATACCGATGGGCAGGTTACAGAGAGGCTTGTCGCATTATTGACCGGGGGAAGTTTGAAGGGGGAGAGGTTGGTAAGCAATATCTTTAATGTGTTTGATGGTGTTGCCCTTGCTCGCTTTACCGGACTGGGGGAATACTGGCAGCAATTCATGGAAGCCGGCGCCCAACAAGTTCACCTCGCTGGCTCGGGACCGGCTCTGTTCACCATGTTAGAAGATAAGGCTCAGGCTGAGGAGCTATATCTTCGCCTCCAGCAACAGGGGCTGGAATCCTATCTAACTGATACTTTAACCACGGTAGAAAAGATAGAGTGAATAAGCTATAATTGGATTTTATTAAATAAAGGAGGTCTTAAATGAGCGACACACAGGAGAATTTGCAGGAAGCTTTTGCCGGAGAAAGCCAGGCTAACTGCCGCTACCTGTTCTTTGCTGACAAGGCGGAAAAGGAGTGTCATCCCCAGATAGCCAGATTATTTCGGGCAACGGCTGATGCGGAGACGGTTCATGCCCGCAGTCACCTTAGGGCTATAGGTGGCTTCGGGGAAACCAAGGATAATCTGGGAGCGGCTATCAAGGGAGAAAACTACGAGTTTACCCAGATGTATCCCGCTTTCATTAATCAGGCAGAGTCGGAAAATAATAAGAGGGCTCAGCTTAGTTTCGAGTTCGCCAATGAGGTAGAGAAAGTCCATCACGAACTATACCAGAAGGCGCTTGAAACCCTTGAGGCGCGAGGGCAGCTAAAGGACGAGCCTTACTTTGTCTGTCAGGTCTGTGGCCACATTGTAGCCGGGGAAGCCCCGGAGGTATGCCCCATCTGTGGTGCCCCCTGCAAGGTATTTAAGCGTGTGGAGTAAGTTTATTTGGTAAGGGGATTAAAAGGGGCGAAGCCCCTTTAAAAAATAAATTCCCTCTTCCCTTTATAAGGGGAGAGGGATAAAGGGTGAGGGGTTCAGACGGAACAGCTTCTATCTCTTCCTGGCCAGCCACCCCTCCACCAAATCCTCCTCCCCTCGCTTGGTTGTTACCTTCCCATCCAGCCTGGCTTTATGTAGTCGCTGGAGTATTTCCTTAATCTGGGGACCAGAGGCTACCCCCATCCTTTTCAGGTCGTCACCGGTGAGGGATGACTTGACATAACGTAGTTCGTCTAGGAATAAGTGAATGTGCTGGCGGGCTACAGAAGAGTCACCGGCTAAAGAATTAGCCGTAATTGCTGGTAAATAATAGCCGTGGAGAAGGCGATAGATACTACTTCGGTCAAGTTCAGGGTCAGCCAGCGACTCAAGTTTGGGTTTGAGGCTATTAGTATCCCGAAGGGTTTGGGTTAATGATTTGGGTAATCTGAGGCGTGAAATAAACTGCTCATTGGCTTCATCGCTTAAGTGATAAGCCATAAGTGCCAGGTAGAGTTCTATCGGTGGTAAATCGGGAGAGCTTAACTGCCTGGCTTGCTCAAATTTTTCGGCCAGCCAGCCATTGCCCTTTAGCGCCGGGTGTAGTTTGGGCAGCACCTCTAGCTCCTCAGCCCGGCGCAGGACTTTCTCCGGGTATTTTTCGGTTAATATGAGCTCCAGCTCGTGTCGTATTCGGTCGCCGCTGATGGTATCCAGCATCGGTATATCTCGTTTAAGTAGCTTGAGGGTGTTTGATTCCAGTTGAAAGTCCAGCCGTTGCTCGTAACGCAAACCACGCCAGATACGGGTGGCATCATCAGTGAAGCTCTTTTCGTGTAGAATGCGTATAAGTCTATGCTCAAGGTCATCCCTCCCCCTATAGCGGTCAATCAACTCGCCGTAGTGGCTGGGATTAAGGTAAACAGCCATGGTGTTGATGGTGAAGTCACGCCGAAAAAGGTCGCTATCAATAGAGCCCGGCTCCACACTGGGTAAGGCTCCGGGCTTAATATAGGTCTCGGAACGGGCGGTAGCTAGGTCAATACTCCATTTATTCCATCGCAGTTTAGCGGTGCCGAAACGGGGGTGGATTGTGATTTTCCCCTGGTTAATCTTGGCTAACCTTCGGGCTAAATCTATGGCATTACCTTCTAATACCAGGTCAAGGTCAAGGTTGGTTTGTTCCAGGAGCAGGTCACGAACCACACCACCGACAAGGTACAGGTTTTGCCCTTGACTTTGAGCCATCTCACCGGCTAATCGTATAAAACTAACCGGCTCGGCTGGTAGCTGTCTCTCAATTTTGCTGGCTAAGTTAATAATCTCAGGCATTCTTGTTTTATCAAGTGCAATTTAATCTGAATTATATCACAGGTTGTTATCCGCCAGCTATTTGCTTATAATGAGCCCGATAAAGGTATAAATTATGATAGTGGTGTCAATTGTGGGGATGACCGGCGCTGGCAAATCGGAAGTTGCCCAAGTATTTGAGGAGAATGGTTTTACTAGGATAAGGTTCGGCGATGTAACCGACGAAGAAATTAAGCAGAGGGGTTTAGAGCTAAACGAGGAAAATGAGCGCTATATCAGAGAACTGCTGAGGCAAGAGCACGGGATGTCGGCTTATGCCCGGCTGAATCAACCCCGAATTGACTCAGCGCTGAAACATTCGGATGTGGTAGTTGATGGGCTTTACTCCTGGGAGGAGTATACTTATTTGAAGGGTTATTATAAGGAAGACTTTTGTGTGGTAGCAGTTTGGGCATCGCCGCAAACAAGGTATGCTCGGCTGACCAGTAGATTAAACCGAGGGCTGACCGTGGAAGAGGCTGCCAGCCGGGATAGGGCGGAGGTTGAGAATCTTAATAAGGGTGGACCTATTGCTATGGCTGACTTCACTATCATCAATGAATCTTCCTTAGAAAATCTGAGGCGAGAATCAAAAAGGATTATCTCTGGATTAAGATGAAAAGATTGACCAGACCGGATAGCGATGAGTATTTTTTAAAGATAGCCTCGGTGGTGGCGGAACGCTCAACCTGCCGACGTCATCACGTCGGGGCAGTGGCAGTAAAGAATAAGCATATACTGGCTACGGGCTATAATGGTGCCCCTTCCGGCGCTAAGGACTGCCTTGAGCTCGGCTGTCTCAGAGATGAGTTGAACATACCGTCAGGGACAAGGCAGGAAATATGCCGGGGCATTCACGCCGAGCAAAATGTAATCATACAGGCTACTCTCCACGGCGTTAGCCTTGAGGGGAGCACTATTTATGCCACCCATACCCCATGCGTGCTGTGCAGCAAAATGCTGGTGAATGCCAGGATAAAGCGATATGTTAGTTTCGGCAAGTATGACGATAATGCGTTTGTTGACCTGTTCAAGGAAGCCGACATAGAGGTTGACCTAAAGAAAAGACCCTCATCCCGAATAAGCTATTTGGGTTAGAGAGGGCTTATAAATGACAGCTATTTTATCCAGGCAGGATATTCAAAGGTTAGTCCAGCAGCAGCCACCTCTGGTAGAAGGCGGTATTAACCTTGAGGAGCAGGTGCAGCCTAATGGCATTGACTTTACCCTGCGTGAAGTCGCTTTGCTCCAGTCATCGGGTAAGATAGCAGTTGAAGACAGCCAGAGACTGGTATCTAGTTTAGCGCCGCTAGTATTTGATGGAATGGGTTTTATTGACCTGATGCCCGGTGTTTATGTTATTACCTACAATGAGGTTGTTCACTTACCCACGAATATTATGGCGCTAGCTACGCCCCGGTCAAGCCTGCTTCGTTGTGGTGTTACTGTGAATACTGCGGTATGGGATGCTGGCTACTCTGGTCGTTCCCAATCTCTGATGGTGGTCTATAATCCTCAGGGGTTTCGCTTACAGAGGAATGCCAGGATTGTGCAGCTCATTTTCCTGAGGCTAACTGAGGAGACAGAAGGCTACCATGGAGCCTATCAACAGGAAAATATAGATTGATTATCTACCGCTGGCATTAGCCAGAAGGATGCTGAATTGACAAAATGGATAAAGACTCTATAATTTAACCAACTTCAGGTGAGGAAAGGAATCTTCAGTTACTAAATGTGAAGGGGGGATGATGACCGTAAAAATAGTTACCGATAGCAGCGCTGACCTGCCTGCCCCATTAGTTCAAGAGCTGGGGATTACAGTGGTCCCCTTATATGTGCGTTTTGGGGAAGAGGTCTATCGTGACCGGGTCGATATCAGCGAAGATGAGTTTTATCAGAGGTTGTTACGCGACCCTATCCACCCCAGCACCATTCAGCCGACACCACAGGATTTTGCCAATGTCTATCAGAAACTATCACTGGAGGCTGATGGGATTGTTTCTATCCACATCTCGGCTAAATTAAGTGGCACCTGCAACTCGGCACTGCAGGGTAAGGAGATGATAGAGAAGGGGTGCCCCATTGAGGTGGTTGACTCACAAGTAACATCAATGGGTCTGGGATTGATAGATATAGCGGCTGCCACTGTGGCTAAGGCTGGAGGAGATTTACCGGCGGTAGTGGAAGAGGTAAAGCAGGCTATTCCCAATATACATTTACTCTTTCTCCTTGATACCCTTGAGTACCTGCTCCGGGGCGGGCGCATTGGTCAGGCAAAGGCGCTACTGGGCTCAATATTAAATGTAAAACCGGTGCTTACCTTTAAAGATGGGGAGGTAGTGCCGACTGGTCAGGTTCGCAGTCGGGCTAAGGGTATAGACCGGTTATTTGATTTTATAAAAAGTGCGTCAAATGTTCAGGATTTAGCCGTGGTGTATAACACTACACCTGATGAAGCCCAAACCTTGGGAGAGCGTATAGGCAACATATTTGCCAAAGAGCAGATTAAATTAGCCAGGGTAGGACCTATGCTGGGGGTACATACTGGTCCCGGGGCTCTGGCGGTGGTTTTTAGGGAAAAGGGAGCAGCATAAGGCAGGGTAATAAAGAGGAGAGGCGGCTGAAGCATAATGAAAAATAACTGGCAGCGGAGGGATTCGAACCCACGACCAAAAGCTTATGAGTCTTCTGCTCTACCCCTGAGCTACGCTGCCATTCACGCTTATTATACGATAAAATAGCACTTTCAATCAAACCACTGGTAAGCAAAGTGGTAAGCACCTTTTCACCCTCAATGGTTTTCTAGTCTGGCTTTGCAGTAAAGGCTTCTGGTGGTTCTGAACCTCCCTTTGTTTCGGTTTCAAATCCTGATTTTTTCCAGGTCTGTATAATAGAATTTATAGCTATCGTTTGCTTTCGCAAATTTCGTTTATAGGAGTCTTGGAATTCTTCTTCGTATGAACCCGAGATTTTATAGCGAGTTGCTAATTTCTGATATTCAGATGACTCTCTTCCGAATACCTGTATGACAACATTCCTGATTGACTCTATCCAGACAGAGTATTTAGCATTGTTGTATC
>CAZTRJ010000004.1:0-46309 GCA_964616615.1 uncultured Dehalococcoidales bacterium | reverse complement strand
ATGCAGGGGTATAGAAATAGGGTAGCGAATACTAGTTTTATACATAATCATATGACTACCTGTTTGCCTTCTTAGTTCAAAGCCTGCTTTTTCCAAAGCTGCCACCACCTGCCTGGGTTTCAATACTGGTAGTTCTTGTTTCATGAGGCGTAATCTCTAAATAGCAGCAACTTCAATAGATTCAAACTGCTCTGGTATAGGCACCCCTTCTTCTCTGTCTACAGCCAACCAACCCTCCATGGCATCTTTTATTAGCTCCATAGCTTTCTCAAAGCTTTCGCCGTAGGATATGCACCCGGGGAGAGAGGGAACAGTTATTGTGTATCCTCCTTCGGATTCAGATTGAAGCTCGAAGAGAATGCCACTTCGGATAACTTGAAAGGTCTTCATATAACCACCTCTGTTACTACTCTATTTAGGAAGTATACTACCGGACTGCTTGGATTATCAATGTAAAATCTTATTCCTCTGCCTTCACCCACAGCCTCTCCCCGTCGGTGATGAGCTCTATTGTCCCGTGCCTATCGGTGCGGTATATATTTTCCGAGCCTAGTTTTTCCTCGAGTCTCTCTATAACCTCATCCGTGGGGTGACCGTAGGGGTTACCTTCGCCTACCGAGATAACGGCGAGTTGGGGGTTGACCACTGACAGGAATTCTTGGCTGGTAGAAGTATCAGAGCCCTGGTGGCCAACCTTGAGCACGGTGCTGGTTAAATTGGCTCTGCGGGCAATAAGCTCAAATTCTGCTTCCCACATGGTATCAGCAGTAAGCAGGAAGCTCACCTCGCCCATACTTATATGTAATACCACACCATTATTGTCTATATCGGACTCGGTGCCGGTTAACAGGGGTATCTGAGGGTTGAGCACCTTTATCACTACCTCTTCACCTAATTCAATCTGCTGTCCAGCTTGAGCTATGGTGCATTCAATATCCTTCTCCTCAATAACCCTGAGCCACTCGTCGTATATATCGGACTCAAAATCTAAATCAGGGTAAAGCACTTGCTTGACCTTATATCTCTGTAGAACCTCTACCAGGCCGGTGACATGGTCGGCGCTGGGGTGAGTCAATATCACTAGGTCTATGGTTCTATCCCAGAAGGGCATTTTGTTGCCTAGACCCAGGCTTATCGCTTGCGGACTGGGTCCACCATCAACCAGAACCTGCTGATTTCCTTTCTGGAGCAGGATGGCATCTCCCTGCCCGACATCGAGGAAGCTTATATGGAGCTTATCATCGGGCATAGTGGCCGCCGCCACCACTACCAGAATAGCTACCACCAGTAGCGGTGGGATAACCCATTTCTTAGGTATCCTGGAAACAAAATCAACGACTTTGGGCATGGGGTTAGCCAGTTTCCTCCGCTTGCTATTGAGCCAGATAGCTGTGGCAAGGGCTAAATAGTAAACCCATATCAGGGTAGTATCAACTGAGCTTAGCTCAATAGATGAGAGGGGCAGAGTGGCAAAAACATTAACCACCAGTAGCATATATGACAGGAAGAGCCAGGCTGACCAGGCTACTACCTGAGCTAGGGGTAGGACAATAAGTCCCAAGCCGCCAGCTAGCACCCCGGTGATAATGATGCCAGGCAGTGCGGGCAGGGCAAGGAGTGTAGCCAGAGGAGCAACAAACGAAACAATGCCGAAGTAATGGGCAACAAGTGGCCAGACAGCTATGATTGCCCCCAGGGTTACACTGAAGCTGTCAGTAACAATATTGGCTATGGATACGGCTGCCCCGTCTTCACCCAGAGTGGCATTAACCGCTTTCCTGCCTATGGCTCGGAAAGTAGGGGTAAGGAAGATTAAGCCCGCCATAGCGGTGAAACTCATCTGGAAGGAGGCAGTCCATAGTATTTGAGGGCTGATGCCTACCATAATGGCGGCGGCAAAGGCGAGGGCAGTGAACGCACTACGCTGTCTGCCTAAAAGTTCGGCAGTGAGGAACAGGCTAGCCATAATGGCGCCCCTGACCACTGGCGGGTTCATACCGGTGAGTAGGGCGTAGAGCCAGATTATGCCTAATGCCAGCCAGATATAAATATAATGTCTCTTGCCCCAGAGCCAGATACCGATGCTGAGTATCATGCCAGCCACGATAGCGAGGTGGAGACCGGAGATAGCCAGTAGGTGAGCGGTACCGGTGTTAGAAAAGTCGGTTTGGAGTGATGACGGGATATTGCCCCGAATGCCTAAAATAATACCCTGAGCCAGTGATGCCTGTGGCTCAGGCAAGACTTCAGCCAGGGTTTGGGACAGTTGGTTTCTTAGTGAGTAAACCCACTCCAGGGGCTTAAAGCCCTTCCCCGTCTCTAAAATTTCTATTTCAGGGTAGAGCATAGTGGAGTAGATTCCCTGGTGTGCCAAATAATCTTTATAATCAAAGTCATTGAGCTGGGGCGGTGTCTCCAGTTTTCCGGTTACCAGAAGCACATCACCATAGTCATAGCTAGGGTAGCGGGGGACGAACAGCAGAGCCGTTCCTGATACCTCTTGCCACCCATTGTCCAGTTTTATTTCGGTAGCTGACAAGCGGAGGTGGGTAGTATTCTCTCTAACCTCAGGGTCGGTATTGACTATCCCTTTGATTTCGACGGTTTCGTCGTTGTAAAACTGGAGTGAACTCTCGTCATCAGGGGGAAGGCTTGACTGAAAGCAGAAGGCGCCACCAAAGAGGGCAATGAGACACAAACTGGTCAGGATTATCAGTTTCTTATGTTGACCGAGGAGGAAAAGCAGGGGGAGGGGAGCAAGTCCGACAAGAATGAGGGCTAAGGGGAGATTAAACTCTGACCCCAAAATGATACCAGCCACCCAGGCGCAACTAAGATAAATAAGTGGCACGAGCCTCCGTCCTGAATATTAGTCGGCGACAGTAATCAGGTGCTTAATCTCCTCGTAGGTGGTAGTTCCTATACCTGTTACCTTGGTTAGCTCATTAATGTTGCTAAATAGCCCATTTTGCTCACGGTAGTCTATGATAGCTTGAGCCCTAGTTTCCCCAATTCCAGGCAGAGCCTCAAGTAGCCAGGCTTCTGCCCGATTAAGGTTGATTTGTTGTGGTTGCTCTTCCTCTCCTGCTTGGGGAATATAGAGTTCCAGCCGACTGGGGTCGGCACTGCTGGTAATTCCGCCACCAGCTTGAATAAGAGCTTCTAGGCTGTCCCCGGTTTTTAATGGATAGAAGCCGGGATTAGTGATAGCGCCCCCGATATAAATCTCGCCTGGTAGCTCCGGCGTGGACGGTATGGAAATCTCTATAGGTTGGTCTGGGCTATATCTTGCCCAGGCTACTGTGCCGCCGACAGTAATAATTACTATCAGGAGAATAATAATTGGTGTCCCGTAGTTGGTAAGCTTGCCTGTTGTCATAGAAGGGCCTCCTCGCAATAGCTCTACTCAGTATAGCACCACTCTGAATAAAAGTGAGCAGTTAATTGTAATACTGTGCTATTGCCAGGATGGCCCTCCTATTTACTGGGGGTAAGGTCAAGGATATTGAGCCGCAGTCTCTCCTCCCCACCCCAGCGGTCTATTCCCAGGTTATAGACAATGTCCAGGGGCGATGATGCCTCAGACAGGTAGTTACCCATTCCGAAACCAACCCCGTCCCATACCGCCCCGCCCTGCTTCAGTTTAATTTTCAAGTGCATTCCATTACCGCCTGTGGTGCGGCAGTCAATAACCTCTACCCGGCGGCTGAGGAAGGTGGGCGGTGGATTACCTTGACCAAAGGGAGCTAGCTGTTGGATTGTGGGAAAGGTGTCCCCGGTGAGGTCAGTCAGGGTAACCTCAGCATCAATATCAAGGTGAGGGCGAAGGTCAACCCCGGCTAGTTGGGTGGCGGCAAGCGGTAACAGCTCTTGTCGTAAGCGAGCCAGGTTCCTGGTTGGCAGGGTAAAACCGGCTGCCCGGGGGTGACCACCAAAGTGGGATAGCAGGTGGCGACACTGATTCAGGGCGAGGATAATATCAAACTCAGGGATGCTACGGCAGCTACCACTACTTACCAGTTCACCGGTTCTGATAACAATAGCCGGGCGGTAAAATTCGCCTGATAACTTACCGGCTACCAGCCCGGTGATGCCAGCGGGATAGTCGCTATCGCTGGCTATTAGCAGTGGTGAAATCCCCTGGGCTAATACCTGCTCTCTGGCTTTAGCTAGCACTCTATCAGTTAGTCTTTGCCGTTCAGCATTTTTCTCTTCTAGCCACATAGTCAGGGTATGTGCTTCCTGTGGCGATTCTGTCATCAGCAATTCATAGCTGGTCATGGCATGTTCCAATCTGCCAGCAGCATTTAACCGCGGGGCTATAACCCAAGAGATGCCTTCGGTGTCAAGGCTGCCGATGGACAGTCCCGCCTGGGTTAGTATTTCGCTGACTCCAAGGCGGGGATTGGCATTAATTAGCTTCAGTCCTTGCTTAACCAGGTATCTATTTTCTCCCAGCAGGGGCACCATATCGGCTACAGTCCCCAGGGCTACCAGGTCTGTTAGTTCGTCCAGTTGCTCCTCTTTGCCGATACCTTGGAACAGAGCCTGAAGCAGCTTGAGGGCTACCCCGACGCCAGCCAGCTCTGGGAATGGGTAGTTTGAGTCGGGCAGCTTGGGATTAACAATGGCAATGGCTGGCGGAATTTCTGCGGGAGGGGTATGGTGGTCGGTAATGATTATATCAAGCCCCATCCTTTTTGCCTTCTTAACCTGGGATAGAGCGGTAATTCCGCAATCAACAGTAATAACCAGGCTGATGCCTTGTTGATAGAGGTTCTCTAAAGCGGCTGTTTTGACTCCATAGCCTTCGGTCAGACGATGTGGTATGTAGGGAATGGCTTTACCCCCCAGCGCTGATAGCCCCCGGACGAGGATGGCGGTAGCAGTGATACCATCAACATCAAAGTCGCCATAAATAGCAATGTTTTCCCCGGTAAGTAAGGCACGGTAAATTCTGGCTACTGCCTGGTGTATATCAGGCAACAGGAGTGGGTTACCTGACAGTCGTTTATCAGCAGTAACGAATAGTTCTAATTGAGATGGCTCAGCCAGACCACGATTATACAGGAGTTGAGCTATTAGAGGGGGGAAACCCGAGGTGTTAGCCAGATACTTATCTGGAGCGGAGGGCAGAAGGTTCCAGCGACTATGGTTCAAGCTTATGCCTCAGTATATTGTCGGAAGACCAGAGCTGAATTATGACCACCAAAGCCAAAGGAAGTGGACAGAGCGGTAGTAACCTTGGCTTGACGGGCTACATTAGGCACATAGTCTAAATCACATTCAGGGTCTGGGTGGGTAAGGTTTATTGTCGGTGGTATAAGCCCGTGCTGGATAACCAAAACACATATTGCTGCCTCAACGGCACCGGCAGCACCAATGAGGTGCCCCATCATTGACTTGGTCGAGCTTATTGGAATGTGGTAAGCGTAGTCACCGAATGCACTCTTTATCGCCATGGTCTCCATTTTGTCATTTAATTGTGTGGATGTACCATGAGCGTTGATATAATCAATCTCGGTGGTAGCCAATCCGGCGTTATTAAGTGCTGTCTGTATTGCCCTGGCGGCACCAGCCCCGGCTCCATCCGGCTGGGTAATATGGTAGGCGTCAGCAGTGGCTCCATAAGCCATAATCTCAGCCAGGATTTGAGCCCCACGCCGTTGGGCGTGAGCCAGATTTTCCAGGATAAGAATCCCAGCTCCTTCACCAATGACAAATCCGTCACGTTCGGTATCAAAGGGGCGGGAGGCTAGCTGCGGCTCATCGTTTCGGGTTGAGATAGCTTTGAGGGCATTGAAAGCGGTAATACCTAGGGGGTTAATTATTGCCTCACTGCCACCGGCTAGCACCGCCTGGGTATCACCTCGCCTGATGAGTTCATAAGCAACTCCAATAGCATCTGAACCGCTGGAGCAGGCTGAGGTAGTGCATAGATTCGGTCCTTTTACTCCCAGGGTGATGGATACCTGAGCCGCCGCCATATCGGTTATCATCATTGGGACCAGGAATGGGCTCACTCGGTTTGGTCCCTTTTCTAATAGTAGCTTGGTTTGTTCAAATAGTGTGCTTAGACCGCCAATCCCACTGCCCACTATGACGCCGATATTATCCTCATTCATGGAGTTAATTTCGATTCCTGATTGCTCCACTGCCTGCCAGCTGGCAGCTATTGCCATTTGAGTAAAACGGTCCATGTGACGAACATCCTTGCGGCTGATATAGTCGGTGGGCTGAAATCCTTTTATTTCACCAGCAATTTTGGTCTCATAGGGCTCAGGGTCAAACAGGGTGATGTGGTCAATACCAGACTTACCGGCGACAAGACTCTCCCAGGTGTCGGAGGTATTCAGACCGAGTGGGCACAGGATACCTGTCCCGGTAACCACGACTCTGTTATTGGGACTGCTTATCAAACTCATTCCCCTTTACCCCATGCTTGAAGATGGCTTCCGTTTGACCGTCTGAGAATATGGATATTATAATGCCTGTGTGGTTGGATAGTCAATTTTAGATTAAGGTTGGCGGGGTGAATAAAGGGTCGGGAAGCACCAGGGTTGCCTTGGACACTATAGGCTGTAAACTCAATCAAGCTGAGACTGAGCTTCTAGCTAAACAGCTGGCTGAAGCCGGGTATCATCTGGTATCTCCGACTGATGAGGCTGATGTCTATATCCTGAATACCTGCACCGTTACCCATATCGCCGATAGCAAGTCTCGTCACCGACTCAGGCTGGCACACATGCGGAATCCTGATGCCCTGCTTATTGCCACCGGTTGCTATGCTGAGCGAGCACCCCGGGAGCTGGCTCAGATTGAGGGGGTTGGTCTTGTTGTGGGCAATGATAACAAACCATATCTACTGCGGATGCTGGAGGAGTCTGGTGGCATAACTAATCCAGTCTGTAGTCAGGGTGATTCCACGAGCAGCCATTATGATGGTTTCAGAACCCGTGCTTTCATCAAGGTTCAGGATGGTTGTAACAGCTTTTGTGCCTACTGCATTGTGCCCCTGGTGCGGCGCAGAGAGAGAAGCCTGCCTGCTGAGCAGGTTGTGGCTGAGGTCAGGCACCGCATTGATAATGGCTATAAAGAGGTAGTATTAACCGGGGTCAAGATTGGCTCGTATAATGATAATGGTCTTAAGCTAAAGGGGTTGCTGGAGTATATCCTGGCTGAGACTGATGTAACCAGGTTAAGGCTGTCGTCTCTTCAACCCCAGGAAATCTCCCCTGAGCTTATCCGGCTGTGGCATGACCGCCGACTGTGCCGTCATTTTCACCTTTCTTTGCAGAGTGGCAATGATGCGGTGCTCGGCAGGATGAATCGGTGCTATTCTATCAGTGACTATCAGGAGGCAGTGTCCTTAATTCGGTCTCTAGTGCCTGAGGTAGCCATTACCACCGATGTTATTGTCGGCTTTCCCGGTGAGACTGAAGCCGAGTTTGAGGAAAGCTATAAATTTTGTCGGCAGATGGAGTTTGCCCGGATTCATGTCTTCTCCTATTCATCCCGAAACGGAACCGAAGCCGCTCGGCTTCCCCGGCAGATAAGGGCTCAGGTGAAAAAGCAGCGAAGTCAGATGATGCTGGCTTTAGCCCGAGAAAGCGTCCGGAACTTCAGCCAGCGATTTTTGGGTAAAGTTATGCCGGTATTGTGGGAGAAGCGGTCTGCTGACATCTGGTCGGGTCACACCGATAACTATATCAAGGTCTATACCAGAAGCGATGAGGATTTAACCAACCAGCTCCTGCCATTAAAGCTGGTGGAGGTTTATGGTGATGGGGTGTGGGGGGAGATGGTAGGAGAAATGGGTGAGAAAGATGGGTAGCTCACGAAAAATATGGAGTTTTAAGGAATTAAGAAATTTGTGTGTGGCTAACGGGTTACCTGATTCTAAGATATATCAGGACGCTCTCGTTTGGAAGCAATGGAGAATCACATACCATGCAGTCGAATATCGCAAATTTCAAAAGAAGCTGGACAAGCTTTTCCTTCCCCAGACTCAAGCGCATAAAAACAAATGGGTTCGAACAGAAAAGGCATCTGAGGCACATGTTGAGGCAGCAGCACAAGCATTACATTCGATGGCAGATATTCTGGCACAAATTATTAATAAAGTAGTTTTATGTGGCCACTTTGAGGAAGGTGATGTATGTTTATCTTCTGTTATAAATCAACTTAAGGAAACGGACGGTGCTAACAAAATCATATGTGCTATTAATAACCTTCTGAATTCAGCAGAATTTAGCTATATAAATGCATTTGTGAACACAATCAAACACCGCAGACTATTAGAAACAACCTACCACTTAGAATATGGAGAGAATAAGCGCAATGAGAAAGCGGTATGCTTTAAGCAATTTGAATATAAGAATGATTGCTATGACTTTACTTGGGCTACCGATATCATTGGTCCATACAAGAGTCGCATATTTGAACTAATATCCGAGATAGGTAACGCTGTTAATGAGTATCTTCGGCAGATGTGATTAGATTGGTGTTAATGAGCATTATTTTAATCCCCAGCACCACCGAGGTTTCTATCTGGCGGCGGGGGATGTCCCAGTAGGTTTTCAGTAGCTCATCCTTATCGGGCAGGAGGCTGAAGCCGTGCTTCTGGTAAAAATCAATCGCCCAGCGAGCATCAGCCCAGGTTCCCACCAGCAGGCGAGAGGTAATAACCAGACCCCTGAGGTAACCCAGGAGTTTACTGCCTATTTCTTGTCTCTGCCACCGGGGTAATACATAGGCGTGACGGATGAGGGTAACATCCTTAATCGGCTCAAACCCCATTACCCCCACCAGCTCCCCGTTTTCTTCCCAGCCGAAGAAGGTCATCCGCTTCATTTCCCGCTTAAGTTCTTCCATAGGCATGTAGGGCTGATGATAGCAGTCAGCCGGTATAACACCTTGATAGGCTCTGGCTGCCTCATTGATGATAGCATGCATCCTTCTGGTATCACCCGGCTGGCATTGGCGAATCATAGAGCTTTAAATCCTGGCGTTTTTGGGTGATATAAAGACACGTGCCAAATATTAGCATTACTTCATCCCCCTGACTTTATAATACCACCAAACCATACTTTGGTCACTATGCAAAGGGGCTGAAGCCGGTAACGTGATATTTGTAGCAGGGTGGAACTCCACTCACTGCCCGGTTAATCCTCTTTTTTAGATAGCATCTGCTTTTACGCTTATCCTCCAATTCAATCATATACCGGTCATCATCACCGAGGGGGACATAATCTATGAGGCTGAGTTCTCCCCACCAATTTGCTGCTGCCTCGTCGTGGAACAACTGGTAGTCAACATTGGCTACAAATTAGTTATCACCGAGTCTATAGAGCTTTCCTGTACCCATTTTCTTCCTCCTGAACGATAACTAAATTATGTTGGTGCACGACCTCAGAGCCGTAGTCGTAACCAAGTAGGGTGGCAATTTCCCTGGAGTGTGCCCTCACTGGTGCTGCCGATAAGACTAGCCGTTCTAGTTTAGCTTGAGAGACATAAACAGGGCATAAAAATTGGATGTAGAGATATAAATATTCCATAAAAAGTTGGCAATAGGGGGTAAAAGTGTTCCATAACTAATTGACAATTGGCATAATTGTTGCGATAATATAGACGAGTGGCATTTAACCGGGGATGCTTTCTACACCACTTTTAATGTGACCAATGAGATATGGGTAAAGAGCAGTCTGAGAGGGTGACAGTATGAAACGTGGTCTTCGCATACTTGTCGCTGATAGCGACCTGTCCGTTCTGAGGTTCCTCCGTGCCAACCTCAAAGCGAGTGGTTATCAAGTCGTATTAGCGATAGATGGCGAGGAAGCTCTGGGGAAAACAGAGGGAGAGCTTCCTGATTTAGTAATTCTAGATACCATGCTACCCAAGGTTGATAGCGTGGAGGTATGTCGCCGTATCCGAGACTGGTCTCGGGTTCCAATTATAATGCTGAGTACCAAGGGTGATGGGATTGACAAGGTTAAATGCCTTGACCTGGGTGCCGATGATTATATCACCAAGCCCTTCAGTATCGATGAGCTGTTAGCGCGGGTGAGAGTGCTTCTTCGCCGTGCCAAACCGGAAGTTGTCGTGTCATCACCTACTTTTACCAGCGGAGACCTGGAGGTTAACTTTGCCCGCTGGCGTGTTACCATGGGTAGTAACGAGATAAGACTCACCCCAATTGAGTTTTCCCTGCTGGAGCAACTGGTGCTCAATGCTGGTAAGGTACTCACCAACACTATGCTCCTCCAAGAGGTATGGGGTCCTGAGTATAACCGTGAGGCGCATTATGTACATGTCTTCATAGCCCGCCTGAGGAAGAAGCTTGAACCTGACCCGAAAAAGCCAAAATATATCCTCACCAAACCCGGTGTGGGCTATTATTTCGTAAATACTAAGTAAGCAGACGAAAGAGCTTTAGGTGAGGCGTGCATGAGTAGTATAGCTATCCTGGATGCTGCTCCATTATTGTTAAGGCTGAGCGATGGTGCCTGTGGGATAAGAGCAGGACAACTGTAATAGCCACCATGGTCTGAGCCACTATCCAGCCTACCCCTACACCGGTGAGTCCTATCCTGGTCATTAGAATATATCCTAAACTCAGGGCGAGGCAGTAAATGTATTGCCCATATCCAAACTAGCCGACTTTTCCCTTATGCTTTCTGGCTAGCGCTCCATTCGTAGCGGCGGAGTAGAGCTCTAACTCTGGCTGCCAGTTCCAGATAGCCGAAGGGCTTTTCCAGATAGAAATCGGCTCCGGCCTCTACTATCCTGTTCCAAGCCTTATCACTGGGGACGGCACCTACCATTAAGATGGGAGCATCAACCGCTTGGCGAAGCTGAGAACAGGCTTCAAAGCTATCTATGGGCAGCCCTTCCCCCAGGATAATTAGCTGGGATTTGAATTTATCCGGCGCCGATACTATCTCCTGAGAGCTTGACGCTGTGGCTACACTGAAGCCTTCTCTGGTCAAAGCGGAAGCAATCCTGCCTCTCAAAGCATGGTTGCTTTCTTCGATAACCAGGATGTTGTATTTCATAATTCCCTCCCAGGGAGGATTAAAAAGACTCAAATCATCCCTTCTACTATCAAGTTAGCATAGAGATGTGAAAGTGGCATTAAAAAGGTGTGAAAATTTAGTAAAAATATTAATGCCATTATTAGAATAGCGAGTGGTCATAAAGACCTTACCCCTTTCACATTATTAAACATAATTATAGCATAGTTCGCCAAATGGCCAATGTCAATATATGAGACCGTTATCGCTTCCAGTAGTCAGGGGCAAAAATCATGAAATGGTTTTTGAAGAAGATTCACCACTTCAAACTGTCCTTAATAAACGACCTGCTGATGGGCGTTTGTCTTATCTTGATTTATAGTGCTAAAATCATAAGGGAGTATAAGCTATTATGGATAAGAATAAATATCATGCCAGTGCCAAATCAGCAGTAGATGAGGTACACCTCCGCCGGCTTACCGTAGATGAAGCACTACTAAAGCTTAACCAATACCTGAATGATGCCTTTATGGCTGGGTTATACCAGGTTAGGGTAGTTCACGGTAAGGGGACAGGAACCCTGCGCCGAGTAGTCACGGAACAGCTCGCTGACCACCCGCTGGTAGAATCATACCGACTGGCTGGCTACGGGGAGGGAGGTGCCGGGGTTACTATAGTAGAGCTAGCCCAGAAGTAGTGGTTGGCTCAACACATTGAAAGGGTAATGGTTTTTAGCTATAATATCTGTACTTATGGTGGGTGTCGCCTAGTGGTTTAAGGCGCCAGGTTGTGGCCCTGGAGAACGAGGGTTCGAATCCCTCCACTCACCCCACCCCTATAGGCGCCTATAGCTCAGCGGACAGAGCATCGGTCTTCGGAACCGAGGGTCGTGGGTTCGAATCCCTCTAGGCGCGCTTTTGAATTGTCCTTTACTCTTAGCTCTATTTGCTATTGGCTTTGTGCTATGTCTTAACCTTTAAACTGATAGCCAAACGAGGCAGGCTAATAATATAGGAAGGGCTGGGCGATTGTGGGGTATGCCTCCTCAGTGCGTCTCAAGTTTACCTTGATGCGAGCGGCAAGTGCTTGCATACTAAAAGGTTTGGTGATGTAGTCATCGGCACCGAGGTCCAGGATGTCGCACAGAATCTCTTTTTCACATATTGCGGTAAGCGTGATTACAGGAACGTTGGAGCGCTTGCGTATCAGGTCAAGAACCTCAAAACCATCAATGCCTGGCATCATCATGTCCAAGATAACCAAGTCCGGCTCCTGCTCTTCCAGCATGGTCAGTGCTGAACTGCCATCAGAGGCTGTGATGACATCATACCCATCCAATTTAAGATTAACACGAAGTAGCTTTAGCAAATTCTCCTCATCATCTACTGCCAAAATAAGTGGACGTTTTTCCATTTCTAAGACCCTCCTTTTGTCGATTCCTAGTCACAGGATATAGCTAGGATACGAAACAACGGCTAAATATCTATGGGGGACTCCTCAACATTTTCTAAACGTCTCTTCGAGCAATAAAAAAGGCACCCTTTTGGGGTGTCCTTTACTCTTAGCTCTATTTGCTATTGGCTTTGTGCTATGTCTTAACCTTTAAACTGATAGCCGACACCAGGCACACTGATAATATACTTAGGGTCTGTTGGGTCAGGCTCGAGCTTTGCCCGCAGACGACGGATGAAGACGTGTAGATACTCTCTTTCATCTCTGTATTCAAAGCCCCAAACTTTATTCAACAGGTGTGTATGGGTAAGCACTTTTCCCGCATTGAGCACTAGCTCTTGCAGGAGATTATATTCAGTAGGTGTCAATTTGACCTTGCGGTCAGCGATAGTAACCCATCTTCCGACGAAGTTAATCAGGAGATTACCGGTGGCAAAGGAAGGCAGGGTGGGTGTGGTGGGTACCGCCTCGGTGCGACGGAACACTGCCCTAACCCGCGCCATCAGTTCCTCTACCCCAAATGGCTTGGTGATATAGTCATCGGCACCAAGGTTCAGGCACTTTACCTTATCCTCTATATCATCCCGGGCACTGAGCATAATAACCGGAATCGGTGACCACTCACGGAGCTGGCGGCAGACCTCAAAACCGTCTATCTTAGGTATCATTATATCCAGAATTACAAGGTCGGGCAGTTCCTTTTCAATGGTCCGGAGGGCCTCAGCACCATCCATTGCCGTAAATGTCTCGTAATCTTCAGCTTTCAGATTGGCACGGAGGAATTTTATTATGGCTAGGTCGTCATCAACAATAAGAACACGAAGGTGATGCATTTTGCCATCACTCCCCCAATGCTTGTTTCACCTGGCGAAGTAGTTCATCAGCACTGAATGGCTTGGTCAGGAAGCTAGCAGCTCTCATCCCCCGGATTTTGTGCTCTTCAGACTCCGGAACCGTGGCCGTCATGATAATCACCGGTATTCTCCAAAGCCTCTGGTTAGTCTGGAGCACCATAAGGACATCCCAGCCTGACATCCCTGGCATCCTTAGATCAAGCAGGATTAGGTTAGGGCGTTCAAGCTCTGCCAGTTCCAGGCCTTCCTCACCATTACCAGCCACAAGCACTTGATATCCGCTGGCAGTCAGGTTAGCTTTTACCAGTTTTTGGATGCTTAGCTCATCTTCAATAACCAGAATCTTAGGCAGTCTCTTCCTCCCCTTTACCCACCGGCAGGCTGAAGCTGAATTTAGAGCCCTCCCCCAGCTTGCTCTCCACCCAGATTCTCCCGCCGTGGTACTCTATAATGCCCTTACAGATGGATAGTCCCAGGCCGGTCCCACTCTTCCGACCACTAACAATACTCTCAGCCTGGTAGAAGCGGTCAAACACCTTGTCCAAAAGCTCAGCCGGGATGCCCTGACCTCTGTCAGTAACACTGATATTAATATTATCCCCGGCAAGCTGTGCCTCGATTGTGATCGGCGTACCTTCCACGGAATATTTTGCTGCGTTTTCTACCAGATTGGTCAAGACCTGTCCGATGCGCATTTGGTCAACAAACACTGACGGAAGCTCCGAAGGGACTATTACCTCCAGTTGGTGGTGCTGGGCGAAGGTAGCCAGCCTGCTGCTGGCTGAGTCCAGTATCTCAGCAATCTGGTAGTTATACTTGTCTAACTTCAATCCTCCAGCCTCAATGCGTGACATATCTAACAGGTCGCTGACTAGGCGAATGAGACGCTCGGTCTCATGGTCAATGGACTGAAGAAAATCCCGCTGGTCTTCCTCACTCCACTTAACATCTGACCGAAGAAGTGTGGTAGCAAAGCCCTTAATGGAAGTCAGCGGCGTGCGTAATTCATGGGAGACATTAGCCAGTAGTCTGCTCCGCAACCGGTCAACCTCCTTCAAGGTTTCCACCTCACGGGCTTTCTTCTCCGCCTCCTTGCGCCCGGTAATGTCTTGAACCATGGAAAGAACACTTGCCACTGTGCCATCGGCAGCTTTAAGTGGTGTGTTAGACCAATCACAGATTATAGTACGACCATCTTTGGTTATGTTCTCATTTATGCTATACGCTGTCATGTCCCCTTCCAGCAGTCGACGCCAAATATCACCCACCTGCGGTTGAACCTCTTTTGGTACAATGAGGTCGTAAGGATCTTTTCCCAACACTTCTTCCGCGGTGAAGCCAAAAATTTTCTCGGCAGCGGGATTCCAAGATTGCATGCGAAACTCTGTATCCCAAACAATCAATCCGATAGGCATTCGGTCAATTTGAAGCTGGAGATATTCTTGGAGTTGTTTGGTCTGTTCTTCCGCCCGCTGGCGCTCGATGATTTCTGCTTCCAAGCCCAGCCTCTTCTCCTCCAGCTTCTTCACCAGACGCTCGTTGTAGAGCTTAAGAACCTCTTCCTTCGCTTCTACAACCTGCTTATTCGGGACTGCCTTGCCTTCCTCCATATCTCTAATTACGCCTTGGATAATATTTATGAACTCCCCCGGGTCAATGGGCTTCCGAATGAACCTATCGGCTCCCACCTTTGAGGCGAGTTCCTCATCTCTTTCATCTTTGTAGGTGGCCGTGTAGAAAACAAAGGGAATATTCCTCAGTTTCTTGTCCTCTTTGCACTCGCGGCAAAGCTGGTAACCATCCATGACCGGCATTAGAATGTCGGAGATAATCATGTCAAAGCCATCGGCACAAAGTTTTTCCAGGGCTTCGGCGCCATTGGTAGCCTTATCGACCTCGTAACCACTTCCCTTCAGCAGAGTCTCCGCTAGGTACTGTTCCTCTTCCCTATCATCGACGACAATAATCCTCATTTTCTCCGCCTCCAATTGATGAGTCATGCATATTCACGAGTATTTCTGTATCTAGGTAATTAAAGTTTCCGGGTTGATGGGTTTTTCAATGTAGCCCATGCACCCTCCCTCGCCTCAATGACCTCGTATTCGTTTTTCTCAAGAACTTGATTAAATAGAGGTTGGTGTCGTTGTCCTCAACCACCAGCACTCTCTTTGTTTCCTTGTTTCCCCTTGTATTGCAGCGGCATGGTAATGGTGAACTCGCTCCTCCTGCCATATTCGCTCCTCACTGAGATATCGCCCCCCAGAAGGTCGGTCAGCTTCTTGCAGAGATATAGACCCAGTCCGGTTCCCTCGTACTTCTTCGTCGGGGATACATATATCTGCTGGAAGGGCTGGAAGAGCTTATCCATGTCCTCCTTTCTTATCCCTATCCCGGTATCGATGACACGAATCTCCAGATTACCATCTCCTGGAACTCTGGCTGCAATCTTTACGCTTCCCTGGTCAGTAAACTCAACGGCATTGCTTGCCAGATTCATCAAGACCTGCTTTACCCGTCTCCTATCGCTGAAGAGTATAATGCCTTCAGGTACTTCTGTTAAAAGCTCCAGGCCCTTTTCACTTACCGTGGGCGATAAGGTCTCAACCACCTCTCCCACCACATCATTGAGGCTGAATTCTTCCAGCGAGAGCTCCGTCTTTCCCGCCTCTATCTTGGATATGTCCAGAATGTCATTGATTAAGCTCAGAAGATTGCTGGTACTATTCTTCACTATGGAAAGCTGCTTTCTCTGCTCCTCGTTGACTTCCCCGGCCATGCCCTGCAGGACTCTGCTAGTGAAGCCAATAATGGAGTTTAGCGGTGTCCTCAGTTCATGGCCCACGCTGGCCAGGAATACGGATTTGAGGCGGTCCACTTCTTGAAGACGGACTTTCTCCTGTTCCAGCTGCTCGATGTATTTCTTCACTTCCTCCGCCTGCTTGCGCTCGGTAATGTCCCTGGTGATTGCGATAAAGCCAACTGGATTGCCAGAAGGATCCTTTAGCACACTGGTGCTTAATTCGCCGGGGAACTGAGAGCCGTCTGTCTTAAGCAGACTGTATTCGATATTCCTAACTGACCCCTCTTCAAGAGCTTTCTGTATGTTTAGCATTGCCCTTTGGTGGTCATGCTGGGCGATGAACTCCAAGGCGCTTTTCCCCAAGATCTCATCCTTAGAGCCGACCCCATGTATCTCCAGTATTCTTCCGCTGGCTGCGATGATAACCCCATTCAAATCCGTAACCGTTATCCCCTCGGTGACAGACTCAAATATCCGCTGTAGCTTTTCCTCTGCCGCCTGCACCGCCTGGTGGGCCTGCTTACTGGCAACGCTATAGCTGGTTAGTGACTTGGAAAGGCACTCGAAAGTAGTGGCAACAAGGGGAGGTCTCCAGATAGTTGGTAGCTCTTTCATCATGTCACGCACCACTTCTAAGTGAATAGCTAGTATTCTCTCTGGACCAATGTCTTCCTCTACAAACTTGCTGCCAAACTGTAAAAGATGTATCAGGTCAGCTTTATCCCTCTTTTGTAGGTAGTCCTTCAAAATATGGGCATACTCTGAGACTGGTTCTTCACCTGGTATCATGGCTCGCTACCCCTTTCATGGACGGATTATCTCCCTCAAGCTCATCACTATTCTGTGCAGCTGCTGAAGGTACTGATAAAAACTGCGTGCCTTTGTTGGTTGCATGTAGATACAATTATCATCTTTATAGACAAGCAGGTCAGCTTCATTTAGTTTGTCAACTGCTGAGAGACCATCTATAGTCCGGGGTAAGAATAAACTCAATTTACCTATCTCAGCCGGTGTATACTTGACCTGCAAATGTCCCCACTTCGCCTCTTTTTTATCTCCGTAGACCCGTAGAAAGAGACGTATTGAGTTAGGACCCAATGACGCTGAATATAAAGCTTCAGCTGCTTCTTTGCCTATTCTTCTTTCAAATTCGCGCAGGGCATTCACGGCTTGCTCCCCCAGTGGGGTACGTATATAGTGTTTCCTGCCACCAATCTCTTCCGCCCCTATTAACCCAAAACTCAAAAGTTTGTTGAGATGTCGGCGGTATTCTTTGATTCCCGCGTCGGCCCTGAGTTTTTCTATAGCCGTGTCGTCCAAGGGAATTTCAAGTGCGTGGAGAAGGCACAATCTGAAATTGTTACCTCGGGGTGAGGTGAGGCACGCATGTAGTTCGGCTATCTCTTCAGCCTTCTTAAATATCTCCTTGATTATGTTTCCGACCAACTCATTCGCTGTGTTGGCATCCGCCATAGTGTGGCCTCCTCGTATTTTACTCACTCTTCACCTTTTGGCTCTTCTGCTAGGAATCTCTTCTCATAAACCGCGTTCATCAGGATCGCCCCGATGAAATCGTCAGTACTATTGTTGCCTGTCCGGAAGGAATCGGGAAGGCCTAGCTGTATCCCCAGATACAGGGCCAGGAAGACCGGCAACGTTGCTTCCGGTATGCATAGCATGGTGGCCATGGGCCCAGCAAAAAGCACTAGCTCTCCTGGTATACCTGGCACTCCGTAGCTTATTAAAATCACCACTGGCACTATCAGCAGTAGTTCAACGACAGAGATATTAAGCCCCAGTATGAGCAGAACAATGGCTCCCAAAATGAACACATTGATGACGGTGCCGTTAATGTTCATATAGCTGCCAACACCGATGATGAAGCGCCTTACCTCGTCACGGACCCAGGGGGCGTGTTTCTTGGTCAGGTAGATGTTCAGGGGAGTAGCCAAAGCCTCGGAACTGGTAGCCCATAGCAGGGGATATACCTTCACCCAGTAATTCTTGAAGTAGCTCAAGATGGAAAACCTGGGTTCCTGAATCCTGGTGACGAAAAGAAACACGAGTTGCCACATGAGACAGGCAACGGCAGTCAAGAGAGCTCCGATCACATAGATTGTTATCATTCCAGCTGGAGTCTGGGGGCTGATGGCCCAGCCCCAGATGTCCAGGTTGAGCAGGGCGCTACTGGCCCCCGTCTCAAGTCCCACCTGTGCTTGCACATTGTCAGGTAGTCCATAAATATAAGCTCCGATAGCAAACATGAAGACAGGCATGACCGGCATAAAATATCTTCCTGTCCCCTCAATGGTGTTCATAACGCTTTCAAGGGCGTGGCTTAGCATTCGGACCCTCGTTGAAATTAGCGAAACTACAATGGCGGCGTACATGGCCCAGAAGTAGGTGCTGGTCATGGCCATCACGCCTAGCGACTTCGCCGCCTCGCTGATTCCACTAGCCAATGAAAGTGAGCCCTGAGGGAGGATGGGTATCCGAAACACGGCGAGAATAAACATTATTGCCCATAGACAAGCCAGCACCTTACGGACGGCGTACCACCCTATGACAAAGAGACCAAACCTCCCCATCCTTCGGGTGGAGAAGATTCTGGTTAAACTAGGGGTCAGGATCAGGAAGATGGCTATCGGCGCCACTAGTTCGTACAGGTTCATGAACACGTTGATAACAGAGTCCACCTGATCGATCACAGGCTGGGATATACTTGCGACCCCAATGCCGGATAAGAGTCCACCTATTATAAGGAGTAGCAGGTATTTTTCAAGCCAATTCATTAGCCTTGCAAAATAAAGATGTACTGTGGACAGGACTGTACCGGGAAAATGTCCTGCTTTATCCAGAGTATAGGTGCGCTCTCCTACTTTTTTGCCAAAATTCATCAAACTATACCTAGCGTGCTAGCTATTGACCAAGGGGGGCCAGTCACGCTATTGGCCCCCCCCCACAGATTGGTCTTACTGAAGTAGATGACGTCTGCTGATTCTCGCTCGGCCGAGGCTCTTGCAATCAGCATACTTTTGGCTTAAGGTCCATCCTCTATCGCGTCCTCTTGCTTGTCTGCGATGTCCTCTGCCAGCTCCTCTGCGAATTCCGTATCCTCCAGCAAGGCCTCGACTAGGTCTTGTATCAGCGACTCATCTTTTAGCAACGCCGCAACATCAGTTTTTTGTGTGTCATCCATAGCATTTCAGACCTTTCCTTCGTGCAGTCTTGGGGTGTAAGAGTTTCCCCTTAGTTTTCCGTGGGTCGGCCCGGGCTAGCTGAGCGCTTTAATCACTGAGCTCTTCAACTAGTTTCTTTACGATTCTCTTCTTGAACTCCGGGCTGGCTACTGCTGCATCGACTATCCTTCTCCTCAACTCTGGGTCATCTTCCATCTGCTCTGAGAGCTCGTCCGCGATGTCTTCAGCCATCCCATCCATAGCCTCTGGGTCTTCCACCACAGCCTTAGCTACATCTGCCATTAACTCCGGATCCTGCAGTAGTTTTCGGACATCAGCTTCCTCTATGAGTCCCATTGATATCACCTCCTTTCCTCTTTATTTTAGTTGACATATCAAAGGCATTTTCTTAATACATAGGCATCGCCTCCCGGCATGAGTAGTCTTGCTTGCGCAGGTTACTCATGCTCTGTATCCTTTCTATCGTAATTTCTTGGCAATGTAGTATATTACCCGTGTGCGGAAAGAGGGAATCTGCATGCATTGCATGAGGATTGTATGTTTGAGGGTAGGCCTCTCTTCTGGTGCAGCTTCTTCCGGGGGAATTTCTGCTACCGATTCTTTTACCTCTTCCACCTCCTTGCGTGGTTCTTCTGCCACCGGTTCTCTCGTCTCTTCCCGCTCCTCTCGCGCTTCTTCCGAAGGCATTTCTGTTGCTGGTTCCCTTGCCTCCTCCGCCTCTTCCCTTGGTTCTTCTTCCACTCCCTTTTCCTCTGCGCTGGGTCTTGTCACCTCAGCCGCTTCTTCTTTGGCCACCCTCTCCTCTTTCGTTTTTGCCCTTTTTGCCTTTTCCCTCTTTGCTCTCTCAGACATTTCACCCCTCCTTGATACTAGGTTTTAGACATATACACCCTGGGCCTGCTAGCTCGCCAATCGTCTTGACTACATCCTTATCAGTGCTTGTTAATTGCATGACCTTGGGCTTTTTGGTCGCTTTTCTATCCGGATAAAGCCTCTTTGCTCAAGACTTTGCAAAGCTTCACCCGTCCATTTCTGAATCCAAGCAGTCCACACCGGGTCGCCCGTTGAGATTCTGCGTGAGATCTCTGCTACTGAGCTACCATCAGCGCACTCTATGATGTTTCGCTCCAAGACGGTATTCGTGTCATCTGCTTCTTTGAGCCGAATGAGAAATTGACCCTCTTCGCCTTCATTTGTCCCTCTGCTACCTTTTAGTAACCTTACTAACGGGTTTACTATGTTCATTACCCGGAGCCTCACTTTTATTTTGTTCTGCTCAACTTGATGGTCTGCTTAGTCGTTAAAGTTCATAATGACCAGCTTGACCCCCCCTTTGTCTTCGTCCGTTTCTATATACTTCAATATCGACTCTACGTTCTTGTACTTAGGCCTGGCATATTTAAGATTGGGAAAGCTGCTTCCGGTGCCAGCTGCCTCATCCTCATCCTCATCCTTATCTTGACTGGTGATGCCTAGTTTCTCCAGCTTTCTCTCGACCTTCTGTAATTTTGCCTCAACATCCTCGTCGGACGGGCCGTCGCCGGCGTTCGTCTCCTTAAGTTGTCTCACCACCGCTTTGACTATCTGCTGAAGCAAAAGATCGACAATACTTACTGAGTCAGGCCTTACCACACACTGACGGCTACCCATCTCCAGTGCCAGGCTATGAGTTATCTCTTGAACTACACCTTGTAATGCCTTGTTCAATCTATTGACCTCCCACTGACTTCGTTGGTTTCCTGTATCTTTAGGACCTTTTGTAAGGAAAAGCTCCTGCTATTTATATGTTTAAACCTTCTCTGTCTATCCTAAACATGCTGTACTAAAGGGAAAGCTTGGTATTTTTTGTTCTTCCTCTTCCAATATTTTGGCTATGACTTTAAAGTCAGAGAACAGCACCATATCGCCCACGCTTGACTTACTAAACAATGGCTATGCCCAGAACGGATACAGAAACCAGCCCGGCGATATAGAGTGCCGCTAGTGCCCAGCCAAGCGATCTTTCTTTGAATGCATATACCATGGCTGTAGCTAGCATTGCCGGTATAGGAGCGGAGCAGCCGAGGACTAGCCCAAGCTGTGTAAGTCCATCGCCGACGGCAACATTGCGCACCAAGTAATGTGCCCCTGTCTCTACCTCACCTGCTGTTTCCCAGATAGTCTCAGGCTCCGTACCAGCCCACACGTCGGCGAAAAGGTGATGTGGGTTTAGGGCATTACCGTCCATAGATGCGAATGCCAGCACTGGTCCTACCATGCAGATTATCGCTGCTGCGACAGTAAGCCAGTAAACAATGTCTCCGAAAACAATTTGTGAACGTTGGATTTTAGGGTTTTCCATCACTCCTATCTCCTAAACTTGGGGAGTCTCCCCGTGATGCCCAAGACAACGATGGTCATGATAACGATAAACGCTCCTATGGAGACTTCTCCGGGCACCTCCCCGATGTAACCCAAACCATACAATCCTTTGGTTATTAACGAGAAGGCAGAAAAGAACAGAACCCCAATCAATACGAACCTTACAAACCCCGCTTTTATCCGTATGAGTAGAAGTGCTCCCACCCTTCCTCCCAGAACCTGTCCCACCAACCATGGAGCAACGAATATTGGTAGTATGGCCCCAGCCTGCAGATATGGCCATACCGCAACACAGTCTCCCAGGCCGAGTAGGACCCCGCTGCAAGCAGATGCTACCTTGACTGGAACCCCCATGATGAGGTTCAGTGCAGGAACTCCCGCAAAGCCTTCCCCTATACCAAAGAAGCCGGAAATCAGCCCAACCCCGGCAATGGCGAGGAGCACACCCCAAGCCCTGGTCAACTTGTAGTCTACAACTTTACCCAAAGACTCTTCGTAGTAAGGCTGAGCAAGTTTGAGCCATCGTGTGAAGCGGTCTACCTGCTTTACTTCCGGCCATTCTACTTTTGTGCCCCCTCGGATGAAGTAGAAACTAACGAATAGAACGATGACCCCGAGGCTAATTGTGACCATTGCGTCGCCAGATGACCCCATGCGTTCAAAAAGCACTAGCGCACCCTGAGCGCCGGCAAATGCAGCTAGTCCGTAGGCACAGGCACAGAGGATGACAAGTTTGAGGTTGGCCAGCCCGCTTCTCATAAAGGGTCCCGTCGATATTAGCCCACTAAACATGGCCACTATGAGGCCCGTCCCCCGGATTATTACGCTGTTGATGGGTGTGAAAGCCAGCATAATGGGAGTGAATATAAGTCCTCCTCCAATGCCGGCAATCACAGCGACTAAGGCAATAGCGAAGCTCAACAAGAAGCACCCCAAGAGTATGCCGAGTATAACCTCTGCAGACATGCCCTCAGCGGGTGTCTCAATCCCGGTGGCGATTAGCCCCATGGCTACGTACGACACAATGAGCACAACAGCCATGGTGCCGGTTTCCAGCACTGGGCTTTTGAATAACCTACGCCAGGTCAAGCCTGTATAGTGCTTTTCCAGCTCCGGAATTCCAAGCAATTCACGCTCAAGGGCTTCCCAATCCGCTACCAAGGCTTTGCCCAGGTCTTGTATCAACAACTCGTCTTTTAGCAGTACCGCAATATCAGCCCTTTCTATCTCAGGCACAATGTTTCCCGATCTTCCTTTCGCCAGCTTCACCTTCGAGACTTCCCTCCTTGCTTGTTCCAGTTTGCTAGAGTAACGCCGCAGTGATAGAATATAAACGGGACTGACAGATAGCCGAGAGCTACCCAAAACATGTGTTGAGGGGACTTGCCTTTGCCGTTGGCCGCGGTGCAGCTACTGCCGGTCCCAATTCTTAATTACTTGCCGTTTTGTTCTCAACCCTCCTTTGCTTTACTGATGCTTAAACATGTTAATCACTGAACTCTTCAACCAGTTTCCATATAGAACAATCGTCTCGGCTGAGGCTTGGCTAGGCTGGCAACCGTTTAAAGCAGCTACCAACAGCCCCACAGCCTCGAGCATCAGCAGGCTACGGAGCCTTCTAATTATTCCCCATATCTTCATATAACATCTTGGGGGAAAGAGTCTTTATCAGAGAAAGAATCCTTTCGACCTTTAGCCGTCTCTCCGCACAGATGGCCTAGGGTCTTTCTTTACCTGGAAGGCCTAACTAAGCCCACACTCTTTCCCCCGAAATTGAATTAAACCTCTCTGCGATGACCTAAACATCAAGTATTGACAAATGTTGACAAGTGTGGATAATTGTGGATAAATGTTGACAAGTGTGGATAAATGTGCTAAAAGTTGCCTGCTGGCATCGAAGTAATAGGTTAAGTTCCTTTTAATCGATGTATCTTAATGTTAGGCGGGCAAAAAATTCGCAAGCAGAGTTTAGCAAAATACGGTTTAGAAAGTTGCAGAAGGGTTTAAATAGAAACTAGAGATAGATGACTCGAAGAAGCAACACATGAAGAAATTAATTGGAGGAAGCTGGACCAATGACACTATAGAGCTACGACTTCCATTAAAACCCCAGTACTTACCTATCCTTCGGGCAGCTACAGGAGTAGTTGCTGGGGCCGTATCTTTCAATTATGACGAGATAATGCAGCTCCGCGTGGCGGTATCGGAAGTATTTGACTTGGCTCTCAAACATGTCACGCCGGGAATCGGGGTCTCAGAAGTGAATGAGCTAGCTGTCATCTTGTCAGTGTACCCTCATGAAATAGAGATTCTAATCGCGGGCCCAAAAGACTACACAAGCTCTCTTAGTACTGACGAAGGAGAGGAAAGCCTGGCGTTACTCAGGAGTTTGGTTGATGAAGTGGAATTCGGTAGCGAGGTGGACGGTAAGACTGTAATCCGCATGGTTAAGTACCGATTAATAACAGGAACATAACAGTAACCTGGCTAGAGCCAGGGACCGGAGACGGTAAATACGAGCATGCAAAAGGGAGAAACATTTCTTTTTGTGGGTTACGCGAGGTTGCCAGAAAACATAGTTTCAGGGTCTGGGACCGACGTTCTCAGTTTAGAACTAGAGGTTGACTTAACCACAGACCTCATAGTCAATGCTTCTTGTTCCCCTATCCCGAGACTAGGACAGAAGTTTATCCTCGATTTGCTTATTGGTTATGACCTTAAACAAACGTTAAGCGGTCCGAAAGATGAGATACAAAGACGTTTCCGTGGACCCGTTAAGAGAGCGGTAGTAGCTGCTATGGAGAAGGCCTATGAAAGTTACCTGAAAGAGAGAAATGGCAAGTCGCCATGAGACTAGCTCTCGGTTTTGAGAGCGAAATTGTGACACTGTAGGCTGCTCTAGCCATGCGAACATAGGGTTACCCCTATGTTATTGAGCAGGTAGACCCCAGCTTCAGCACTTTGGAGAAGTGCCCCTCTATAAGTGAGGGTAAAGGAAGCTGGGGTCTATATTTATTGAGTATATATGGAGGTAGGTGCAATGGGAATCAAGGACTCCACGCTATCAGACACCAAGCAACTGCTCCAACAGTATCAGCAGTCGAGGGACATGACAGCCCGGGAACGTTTGGTAGAAGGCCATTTACCTCTGGTGCGCCGGCTATGCAGAAGATTCAGCCGCTCAGGTGAACCCCCGGAAGACCTCATTCAAGTAGGAAGCATAGGATTACTTAAAGCCATTGAGAAATATAACCCGACTCGAGGAGACAGTTTTGTAGCCTTTGCTGTCCCGGTGATAGTTGGGGAGGTCAAGAATTACTTCCGTGATCATGGCTGGGCAGTTAAGATACCTAGAAAGCTACAGAGATAAAAGGTCGTAGTAGAGAGAACGGTCGAAGTGCTTAGCCACAAATTGGGCCGGTCGCCTACTATTACAGAAATTGCTCAGGCAACAGGGTTGTTACAAGAGGAAGTATATGACACCTTTGAAGTGGATAAGCGGGGTAAGCCACTATCCTTAGATGCTGAATACGATAGTGGCGGTAACGGAGAATCCTCAAGCCTTATGGATTACCTGGCAAGTGAGGATACAGAATTTGAAAAGCTGGCAGATAGGGGAACTCTCTCAGATGCCGTTCGTAGACTTGCTAAGCGGGAAAAGACCATTATACATTTGAAATTTTACAAAGGTCTATCTCAAACCAAGATCGCGGAGCGTCTAGGCATTTCCCAAATGCACGTCTCTCGGTTACAACGTAATGCTCTCGAAAAGCTTAAACAAATTCTGCTGGAGTAGTATCTGTAGAGTTGCTAGTGGAAACCTTTCATTTCCTTAACTCAAATCGGGGGTATATTTCCTTTCCTAAGAACCATGCGGATTAGATTCTTGCCGATTACCTCAAGCGTATTACCCCCTTTCTTCCGCATTAGATACCATCAAACCATCCGTGATAATATCTTCTTAGATACTCGTCATGAGTGTATGTTCTGGCTACATCCTCTTCACGAAAGGTATACTTATAGTCATGGCAGTACTCGATGAGGAGTTTATACGCCCAATTCAATCTTTTCATAAACTCCTCGTCCCCGGTGGAATCGCTATCGGTGTGCATATCGGGATGATGGCGGAAAGCCATCCGCCTATAAGCGGACTTAATTTCCTTCAGTGTCGCCGCTGCACCCAATCCCAATAGCCTTCGTGCCTCATCTATCTCATTAAAGTTGGCCATGTCTTTCGTCGCCCTCTCCAGCCATGATTATCACAAACCCGGCATCGGGAGCAAAGCCCCTCCGTGGTAATTCTACCTGTTCTACCCTGTCTGGTTCTTGAAAAAGTGTTGAAACAACCTCCTCAATCAAAAAACCAGCTTCTTCCAGTAATGTTACCACTTCATCATACCGGTAGAAGGTGGCATATTTATAGAAACGATGCCCCTCCCTCTTCTTCTGTTCATAGAATTTGCCCCAGGGACTATCCTTTAAGACCAAGCCTAATACTATCTTCCCCCCAGGTGCTAAAATGCGGCGGGACTCTTTCAAAGCATCAGTTGCCGAGTCGACAAAACAAAGGGTAACTATCAGAAACACCGTCCCGAAAGTCGCCACATTAAAAATTTGCTGTTCTCCTCTTCCCAGGAGCACAGTAATTCCCCGCCTCCCAGCCATCTCCAATAGTTTAATAGAAGGGTCAATTCCGGTGTCTATGCCCAAGGCTTGAGCAAAGCGACCACTACCCACCCCAACCTCAAGCCAGGGTTGGGGTAAAGAAGCTAGGATTTCCTGGAAGGCGCGCACCTCGATATCGAAGATAACTTTTCCCTCTCTATCAAACCAGCTATCGTAGGCCAATGCCAGGGGGTCGAATAATGCTGCTCCGGGATAAGGAATCCCTGTGGTGCTTGTTGACTTTGGGGATGGCCATTCTTGATTGGACATGACTTATCTTTTTTGCCTCAGCTTATATAGTTGTAATACACTTGGTTAATGACCTGGCTTTTTATAGTATTTCTCCGGTTATGATAACTCTAGAGTTGATTCGTAGCAAGGAGAACTTCTAAAGAAGTAGAGGGTATCATAATTTTCGGGGTTCTGTTCGATAATCCTTGTTACCCTTAGCTTTAGCCCGGGCAGGATTTTGCCTCAGAATGGCATCGCCAACGCTTACCCCCAGCAAGTCTGCTGCCAAGGGACACTTAGCCCTGAGCAGAAAGAAGATATTACCCTGCTCCTCGTTCAAGGACTCGTAGTTTCCCTGCCCTTTGGCGATTATTATGTCGGCGGAATAATAGAGCTTTAGCATCTCAGAGGAGCACTGAGAGAGAATGGTGGCGGGAGCATCCGAGCCACTGGAGATAATTCTGGCCGCCCGGTCCATGCCCACAGTTATAGCATCATCTAATGTGACATCATTTATAATTGGTCTTTCCCTTACCACAAAGTCAATCTCCAGCTCCTTTAACTGGTGAAGCTCCTCAATGAGCACACGGTCAAACACAATCTCACCAGCATTGTCTCCCAGGTATAAGATGTGCCGTGAGTTATTAATACTGCTTCGGAACTGTTGATAGTCATTGATAGCTGGCGGAGATGCTATGGCTGTTGCCACGATACTATCCATATCAACCTGCTCAAAATTGGGACCAAGGTCAATTGAGTTGCCCCCTATAGCCAGCTTACATGCCGTGAGCAGTGGCTCTTCTGAATCTGCCACCACCTGCTTGAGGTGTGGGTAAAGAGCTAAAGCCGCCTGGTTAGCTTCAGCCTTTGCCTGGTAGAAGGGGTCATCATTTCTGGTTATTTGGTAAATTAGCCGGTAGCCCTGCTGCGCTATCTCCGGTGGTCTCAAGCCCAACGAAAGCTGTGGAATCATAGCGGCTACTGCGTCTATGACCTGGCGGTGGACCCCCTCGTCATCGGTTGCTGCTCTCGCCGCCTTTAGAGCCTGGCTCAACAGGCAGGGCAGGCAATCAAGGTAGGTTCTCAACTCTGTTCCCTCCAGTTTTGACCAGTAGTTTCAGCCCTGATAGCCTTCTGGTGCTTCAGCTTTTCAATCTGCACGATAAGGTTCTCTGTCCTTTGCTTCAGTGAAACAACCGTAGCTTGTAGCTCTGGCTTTGATACCGGGACCATTTCTACAATTGCCCTCTGGGGGCAAACCTCGAGGCAAAAGCGGCACTGGTTGCACCGCCTTTGGTCTATTTCAGCCTGACCGGTAACAAGTGAGATGGCTTGTTGTGGGCAATTCTCAGCACAGAGCCCACAGCCAACACATAGGTCTTTCCTTATTTGTAGCATTGTTTCACCTTTTAAACTCCTTATTGAGCGCCAAGTATCTAATTAACCGCCCTCCGCTGGTTTCCTCCTACTTGGGGGCAATTTCCTCATATAAAATTTCCTTCCCTGATATTCCACCTCCATGAGGCTGCCGTCTTCTATTAGCTTGTCGACAACTTTCCAATCGGTATCAGCCTTGTTCAGTAGTTCTATAACAGCTTCTTCTCTCATAGGATGCACCGAGGTAATGCTGAGTAAGTCATCTTCAACATTACCGGTAAAGGCAAAGGTGTTTCCTTCGTAGCCGATTAAATATTCTACGTTACTTAATCTCTGTTTAAGAATTTGGAATGCCATATTGATGGCTTGTTCACTGGCAGCACTTATTGTCCTTTTTGCTGGTGGTCTTGTCGGAATTGCCAGGTAGGCTTTTTTTGGTTTCAACTCTGCCAGGATGCGGGCTATTCTCGTGATTTCCTGGCTACCATCGTTTATACCCTGGATAAGCATGCTCTCGGTGGTTAGTTCACCCTCAAAAGTATCAGCGAACTTCAGCATTCCGTCTAAAATTTCTTCAAGGTTCAACAATTTTTGTGGTCTATTGATTCTACGCCATATTCCTTGGCTTGCCATATCTACCTTTAGTGACACCCAATCGGCTTTTTGTAAATCTTGTCTAACATCTTGGCACCAGATGAGAGAAGCATTAGTAATAACTGCAATTTTAATATCTAAAGAATTCAGAAGCTCAATCTCTTTACCAAGATTAATATCCAGAGTAGGCTCACCATCGGGGACAAAGGTTAGATAGTCAATTGGTTCACCCTTTTTCCTGACTTGTTTAACCTTCTCCTTCACTCTCTGGACTATCTCGCTTGGCTCATAGAAAGTCTCACGCTCAACCTGCATGTTCACCGTGTTTCCCAGCTGGCAATAAACGCAGGAATAACTGCATATCTTAGGGGGGATATTGTTTATTCCTAGGCTGTGTCCTAGTCGCCTGGATGGGACTGGCCCATAGATAATAGGATTCACCACTATTCTGCCTCCACATGCCCTAGCCTGGCCACCATTGTCTCTACCATGTCAATGATAATAGCTACTTTCTCTCTCTGGCTCACCCTCGTTACTTCCTCAAGAAAATCTGAATATTCCTGATTTCCCTTACCCCTTTAAGGCAAGAGGCCATAGCCAGGAGGACGCTAGTAATAATCTGCTTGGGGAAAGCAGTCAGAGTTATAGGTGTATTATTGACATAAAGAGAAATTCGCTCTGCTTGTGGCTTTATGAAGCCTTTCTCTAACAGGTCAACTAGACCATTAATATCATCAAAGGAGAACTGCCTTGCCTTGGTTTCCAGAGGCTCATCGGTGACTATGCCGATAAGCTTCTTAATATCTTTGAGCAGTGGGCCAGCATCCTTACGGTGGGCTTCTATTTTAGGGGCATCCCCATGCTTGAAACCCTCGGTAAGAATAATATCGTAGTCCTCACCCAGGAGATGAGCTGTCTCATCAAGGGTGGCATCTTGAGCAACAGGCTTTATCAGCACAATCTTGTCTGGCGAGCTAACAGCTGTAGCCTCGCTGCCGGCTTGGATGTGGCGCCAGCTATCCTTACCCGCCTCATCAAAATCAATTCCCTGAGGGATATGCTTGATGGTAGCCACCCGATAACCTCGCAACTTCAATTCCTGAACAAGCTTGGTAATAAGGGTTGTCTTGCCTGATTTTGAATTGCCTATCACTGAAACTATAGGTGGCATCGTCTATTCCTCTCCTTGATGTTTACGGTAAGCCTTTTTCCATGGCTCCTTCTTCATCGCCAGGTAGTCTTTCAGCGCTTCCTTCAGTGTATTTGCTGCCAGGAGAGCACAATGTTCGCTTTCTTTCGGTAGCCCGCCTAGAGCGTTCAGAACATCCTGCGGTCTAATCTTCCAAACTTCGCCAACACTCTTTCCCTTGGCTAACTCAGTAACCATACTTCCGGCAGCAATACTGGTGCCACAGCCATCAGTCATGAAAGTAGCATTGGCAATGGTATTGTTGTTTACCTTGAGCCATATCTCCATGGTATCGCCACAGGAACCAGTTACCTTAGCCAAGCCGTCGGCATTGTCTATATTGCCTACATTTCTGGGGTTCATGGAATGGTCAATAGCCGTCTCGGAGTAGATTTTTCTCATCTCGGCTTTGATAAGTTCCTGAAGTTCGTCGAATTCCGAAGCCATTGCCTACTCCCTGTCTTGTTTTATCTTAGCTGATATAGCTTTAGAAAGAGACTCGCTGAAGCTATTCATAACATCGCCACTGTAGCGTTCAATATTTCCCTCATCACAGAGCTTAGCCAGTTCTGGGTCTATTGGTAGTTGTCCCAAAAGCGGGGCATGGGCGGCTTGTGCCATTTCCTCTCGGCGACTTTTACCAAAGAGTTCAATTTTTTTATCTATCTCAGGGACATAGAAATAGCTCATATTCTCCACCACACCCAGGACAGTTTTTCCCATTTTATGAGCCATGTTTACTGCTTTTCTAACTATCATCTCCACCAGGTCCTGAGGGGTGAAAACGATGACCACTCCTGATATTGGGAATGATTGCATTACGGTAAGTGGGGCGTCAGCTGTGCCCGGGGGCAAGTCTATAATCAGATAATCAAGTTTGCCCCAGAGCACCTGTTCCCCAAACTGGGTAATCGTTTTCCCAATCAGGGGCCCACGCCAGATAACAGCGTCATCCTCGTTGGGTAGAAGAAGATTGATGGACATGACTGGAATCCCTGACCTTGATAAGACGGGCAAGATTCCGGTGTCACTGCCAGTGGGTCGGCCAGTAATGCCAAACATCTTGGGAATGCTGGGGCCGGTAATGTCAGCATCAAGGATACCTACTTCATAGCCCTGACGCTTTAGTGTTACCGCCATTAAACTAGCTACCAGCGACTTGCCTACACCCCCCTTGCCACTCATTACAGCAAAGGTGTGACCAATCTCATTTAGCTCTGCTGGCTTAGCCTCGATAAATTCTACCTCTACTTTGTTTACCTTAGGTAGTCTCTCTATGACTTCCTTAGACTTGGTTTTAACCCAATCCTGAGCGGCACTACCTAGTGCTGTTGAAGCCAGAGTAATCTTAACCTCCCGGTCAGACACAGTGACCTCATGCACCAGATTTAAACCTTCCAGGCTCCGCTTGATATCGGGAACTAACACCCCGTTCAGGCTCTCTCTTATTTGTTCCTCAGTTGCCATAAATTGTCCTCCAATTTAGTTTTCATCCTAGTGGTCACATATATTATCGCCGGTAGCCAGTGTACCATTTAGGTAACTCAAGACTGCTTTCTCCGGGTCACTCTCCAGGGCGCCGATGACAACGCCGATGTGATGTTGGTTAAAAAGGCTCTGAGCACGGGAACCCATGCCCCCAGCAATCACCATTGAGACTCCCTGTTCTGCCAGCCATTCGGGGAGAAGACCGGGCTGGTGCCCTGGTGAGAGGACAAGCTCCTTTCTCAAAACCTTCTTTGTTTTTTCATCAACGTCAATCAAAGCGAAATGCTCGCAGTGACCAAAGTGTGCTGAAAGCCCACCGCTAGTTACCGGTATTGCATACCTCATTTATAGACCTCCTGAGCTGATATTTGAATATAGGCTTTTAATCTCTACGGCATCTTAGCTCCTTAGTTATTAAGCGATTTTGAGACTATCTCCCAAAGGGCTTCTATCTGGTGCGACACGCCGTTCCGGACATATTCTACCACGGGCAGACCATGTGCTATTGCTTCGGTTACAATGCTATCAAAGGGGATTCTGCCAGCTACCTCTATCCCATTATTAAGGCAATACCTCTCAATCTGGCGGGTATTGTCCTGATTAAGGTCATACTTATTAATACAGATTAGAGCGGGAATACCAAAGTGGTGACAAACACCGAGGACTCTCTCCAGGTCGTGTATTCCCGACAGCGTCGGCTCAGTTACCAGAAGAGCCATCTTAGCTCCAGAAAGTGAGGAGATGACCGGGCAGCCGATGCCCGGAGGCCCGTCACTAATGATGTAATCGAGTCCATGCTTTTCCGCAATTTGTTTAGCCTGCTGCCTAACAACCGCTACCAGTTTCCCCGAGTTCTCCTGGGCAATCCCCAGTCTGGCGTGAACGAGTGGGCCATATTTGGTATCAGAGATAGACCACTGACCAGCTAAGTTCTCCGTCATAGTGATAGCTTCAACGGGGCATATATGCGAGCAGAAGCCACAGCCCTCGCAGGAGATAGGGTCAACCCTGAAATCATCAATGGCGTCAAAGTGGCATACATCCTGGCAAAGGCCGCACTGAGTGCACTTTTCCTCATCAATAACGGCAACCTGCCCACTCCAAAACTCATTTTCCTCTTTAATTGAGGGACTGAGCAGTAAGTGAAGGTCAGCGGCATCGACATCACAATCAGCCAGCACCTTGCTTTGAGCCAGGGCAGCAAAGGAAGCTACGATGCTGGTCTTTCCTGTGCCTCCCTTACCGCTTAGTATCACTATTTCCTTCATTTACTATCTCCGTAATCTTATCGAAAAGCTCTAGGAAACTACTCTTCCATTGTGGTAAGCCCTCGGCCAGAGGAATGCCCTTTGAGTATAAGTGAGCAATCTCGGTATTCAGAGGAATAGTAAGTAGAATGGGTATATTCTCCTTCTGGCAGTATTCCTCTGTCTTTCCATCTCCTACCCCGACACGGTTGAGGACTATGCCGCAGGGTATATTAAGCCGTCTCACTGTCTCTACTGCCAGAACCAGGTCATTAAGTCCAAAGGGTGTGGGCTCGGTTACCAGGAGGCAGAAATCGCTATCCTTGACTGCTTCTACTACCGGACATGATGTCCCCGGAGAAACATCAATGATGACGGCACCTGTATGGCTAGCATGTTCTTTAACCTGTCTGATAATAGGTGGTGCCATAGCCTTGCCAATGGCAAGCTTCCCATGGATAAAGTCCACGCCATCCGCATATCCCATCTCTATTACCCCGATTTCATTTGCCGCCTCGGAAATAGCCTTTTCCGGACAGAGATAACTACAGGCGCCACAGCCGTGGCAGAGTTCGGGAAAGACGAGCACCTTCTGGTTTATCACGGCGATAGCATTGTAGGCGCAGACCTCGGCACATTTACCGCAGTAGTTACATTTTTCCTCATCCACTTTGGGCACGGGGATAGAAACTGTTTCACTGGGGGTAATAATTGGCTTCAGGAAAACATGGTCGTTTGGTTCTTCCACGTCACAGTCAAGAAGCTGCACATTGTCTCTTTCCCTCAAGGCGAGGGCAAGACTGGTAGCTACCAGGGTCTTACCGGTCCCGCCTTTACCACTGGCGACCGATATTATCATGCTCTCGTCATCTTCGTCCCGCACTTAGGGCAGCTCAGAGTGTAACAGGGTGTTCCCAACTTGTGGGATACCTTCGTGCCGCAACTGGGACAGACGCAGTTTCCACCTGGACCAACTCCAGGTTGGTTACCTCTCATCCGACCACCTCTCTGACCGCGTCTAGTGGGTGGTCCGGTGCCATCTCCTCTGGGCATAGCTTCACTTCCTCTTTTTTTTGAGTTTGTCAAGGCGGTATTGTGGTCCACATCTGCTCCTACGGACGGTGGTAGGGGGGCTTATCTTCGAAGACTCAGATGTGCTTGAGCCCGGGCTGGAGAATGAGGAAATCACCCGTTTCGGATTCGGGGCAGTGCATTTAGGGCAATGTAATTTGGAGCCATCCTCTCCCATGGACTGACGGACTTCAAACCTCTCCTCACATTGAGTGCACTGGTATTCATAGATTGGCATGACTGTCACCTCCTCTTCTGTTCAAGTTATTCAATGTGGCGTTGAATTTCAGCCAGTTGCTGCGCCAGCGCCTGTGACTGTGTTTTGAGCGCTTCAAGTTCATGCTCCGGGCTTGGAGGCTGAGATAATGGGCTAACTGGTGGCATCATTCCGGCTCCCATACCCATGCCTCGGCCCATGCCCATACCACGGCCCATTCCCATACCCCCACCGTAGCTCATGCCGAAGTGGTCAGCTACATTAGGCTGCTGGGTTGCAGAAAATGTGCCCAACTTGTATTCCTTAATGGCGTCCCTTATCCTTCCTGAGACGCCGGTTATCACCTGAAGCCCGGCAGCAGACAATACCTGGTAGGCGTTAGGGCCACAGTTGCCAGTGAGCACTGCCTCTACCCCCTTACTGGCAATCATCTGTCCGGTGGAGATACCAGCCCCACCGCCAGCCATGGCATTGGAGTTTTCCAGGGCTTCAAATTCCATTGTCTCCGGGTCGACAATGATAAAGTATTGACATCGGCCGAAACGAGGGTCTACCTCGGCATCCAGAGTTGGACCCGTAGCCGAAATAGCAATTCTCATAATTTACTCCTTGTAGCTGTTAATCATTCTAAGCGGCGCTTAAGTCTCACTTCCCAGTTGCTGAATCCTGGTCTCTATCTGCTCCAGTTGCCCCTTTATTGCTTCAGCCTGGTTCTTCAGGAAATCAAGCTCCTGCTCACGAGTCATCTGGGGAGCGGAGGGAGCGTTACCAAAAGCGGGTGACGCTGTGGCATAGGGAGGATATGAGCCTTCCCCGACACCGAATCCTGGGCTAGCGGGATAAGGGAACTGTTGGTATGGCCATTGTGCCGGTATTCCCGCAGCTCCACTGAGGAAGTAACCGCATCGTGGCAATCCCCCTCTACCTATACCCACATAGGGCCAGGGAGGAGAGCTACCTCGAAATCCAAAGCCCATACCCCCTCTAAAACCGAATCCTCCACCTCTCCCTCTACCAAATCCGTTAGGCATATTCTACCTCCTTCCTGCTTCTCACCTCCTCATGGTGAGTCGCTGAATTCCTTCACCAATTGTGTCCTCCACTGTGGCGTCGTCTTCCACCACCTCTACCCCAACCCGGTCCCCAGGGCCAGACAGGCATGATAGTTGGAGTATCGCAGGTAGGGCAAGACTGAGCAGGCGTATTTGTCATTACTTCAAACGGCACATCCCATTCGTGACCATTAACACACCTGAAGCGGCGAGCCGCCATCTCAAAGTTTCCGCCCTCAATCTTTATCGCCTTACCATTAAGCAGAGCATCAGCCACTTTCTGCCGGGCTGAAGTCAACACGCGGGCAAAGGTCGTCCGTGAAATATTCATCCTTTGAGCGCATTCCTCCTGCTCCAGACCTTCCAGTTCCTTAAGACGAATTGCTTCTGCCTCCTCAACAGCAAGGCATATTTCCTGCAATTGAGCCAGGCGTACGCCAGCGGGTTTGAAATAGGAGACCTGTGGAATATAATTTACTCGTCGCCATAATGGTGGTCTGCCCACGATATTTTCCAATCTCCCTAATTAGGTATTACGGGCTTATGTCCATAAATCTGTCCACATAGCAGACTATATTATGCACTTACGCCCATAATTATTATAACCTGCTATGCTGTGATTTGTCAAGTCCGGTCCTGCACTATTTCCTTATAATCTTCTATAATCTTCCTGCTCAACCTCGGTGTGCTTGATTCTAGCACTACCTTTAATAGGAATACTTTTCCTTTATTCTATTCTTTCAAACTGGCTCTTAGCGGCTCCGCAGACGGGACATACCCAGTCGTCTGGTATCTCTTCAAAGGGTGTCCCCGGTTTAATACCGCCATCGGGGTCTCCCAGTTCCGGGTCATAGATATAGCCGCAAACGCTACACTGGTATTTTGGTGCTTTGAGAGCTTCTACCTTTTACTCCTCAACATAAACCGGAGCCGTCTTGGGAGTGGTGCCCCGCTTGACCTGATGGTAATAGGCATAGGTCATAGGCTCGCCTTCTTTAATAATATCCGCCCCTACAACCTCACCGGTAAAAATAGTATGGGTTCCCACATCTACTTGTTGAATTACCCTGGCTTCCAGATAAGCCAGCGTATTGTCAGTAACCACTGGGGCTTGCGTTTCACCTATTTTATAGTTAATGCTCTCTAGTTTGTCTATGTCTCTGCCTGACTTGAAGCCAAAGTGACCGATGAAAGAGAGGGGTGTATCCTGGGAGAGGACTGAAGCGGTAAAGACCTTGCTTTCCGTGATAAACTCATGGGTTAGATTATTTTTGTTGATGCTCACGGCAATAGTTGGTGGCTCAGAGGTTATCTGAAACACGGTGTTGGCGATTTGTCCATTGAGCCTGCCTCCCTTTGTTGAGCATACGACATATAAACCGTAGCCTAACTTATATAGAGCCTTAAGGTTCACTGTTGACCTCCGTCAGATATTATTTACATGACTTCCTGTTCGCTGGCTTCCACCGCCCTCTGTAATTCGGCACCGAGCATCGGTGGCAGTCCCTCAATATCCACCCTGAGAAAACCCCGGACAATGGTGGCTGTAGCCTCAGTGTGAGTTAGCCCCCGTGCCATTAAATATTCTACTTCTTCCTCGGCTATTTTACCTACTGCTGCCTCATGGGATAGGTCAACGCCAGCCAGTGTGCCCTTAAGCTCAGGTATGGCGTGAATTATGCCTTCCCCCTGTAGGATTAGACCGCGACATTCCAGATGCCCTTTGACCTCAGGGGCGTTGCCTTCAATATAACCTCGGGCGAAAATGTTACCCCCGGTAGTTATGGCTCGTGATATTATTTCTGTCTTGGCACCTCTGGCAGCGAGGAAAACCCTGGAGCCAACATCTATCATTGAGCCTGGGGTAGCAACCACGATATTGTTAAACCTGACGGTGGCATTTTCACCGGTGCATCTGGCTAAGGGATTGGTCTGCAGTGACTTAACTGGTTTCATAATTACATAGTTACTCAAGAATAGCCCATCCTGCTCAATGATAACCCCGGTCCGGGGGCGCACTGCTATTTCCGGGTTCCAGCTATGTATCATGGTGAAGGTAACCTTGGCTCCTTTCTTTATGTAGAACTCGGAAACACCCATATGCAGTCCAGGCTCCTTGGTGGAAGCAGTGGTACAACCGGTAATGATGTGCAGTTCCGAGTTTTCCTCGGCGATGATGATATTGTGCACATTCTGGGCTAATCGTGCTTTTGACAGGTAGAGACAAGCCTGCACCGGATAGATGGTCTTGCTACCAGGCAGAGTTCTGATGAAGTAACCATCATGCTGGCTCAACTCGATGTTGGCGGTGTACTTATCAGTATCTACGGCTACTGCCTGCCACCAGTAGTCTGCCAGCCAGTCATACTTTTCCCGGGCTTGGCTGACTGCTATTACCTCTACGCCTTCTTGACTGATGGAACTGTGCACCGGGGTATTATCCATCTGGATAAAGGTTCCTGACCTCTGGCTTACATCATCCAGCATGACCCCTGTCCCCAGCATCTGCTCTTTGGCTTTGGTAGGAAGTCGTGATGGGTCAGCTTGGAATGGTTGTTCCTCGGCTGAGGTGGCATAAATGCTTAAATCTATATCTTCACCAAGGCTTGCTGGCTTGGCGGTAGCCGCTTCAGCTCTATCTTTGTAGCTTTTAGGTGATTTCAACTCAGTCATTGGGTGCACCTCTCAAGATGCATTTAATGCACTCCTCATAGCCTTTCTCTTTGATTGTCGCCAGAATCTCATGGGGGTCTCCCTCACAGCCTATCTTACCGTCAAGCATGATATAGCCGGTGCGGGCATTGACAAAGTCGAGAATATGACCGGTATGGGTGATAATAAGCCCCATACACTTTCGAAACCGTATTGGACAATCCTTTTCCAGCAACTGATTTATCAGTTTGCCTATCAGGGCGATATTTTCTAGGTCAACCCCGGACTCAGGCTCATCCAACAAGGTTAACTCTGGTTTCTGAGCCAGTAACTGCATTAGCTCGGAGCGCTTTATCTCGCCGCCGGAGAAGCCGTAGTTTATCTCTCTATCTAGAAACTCGGTTAGATTAGCTCTCTCAGCCAGTGAATCTATAGTTGCTTTATCCTCTTTGTCTCCCAGAGAGGCACCAACCATATCGCGTGTCTTTACTCCCCGAACCACCGGGGGCCGCTGGAAGGATATACCAATCCCTAAGCGGGCTCTCTCATCCAGAGTCGCCTTGGTTATGTCCTTGCCTTTGAAGATAATGTTGCCCTTGGTTACCTGGTACCTGGGGAAACCCATTATTGCCATGAGGAGGGTGGTCTTTCCGCTGCCATTAGGACCGAGGAGAGCATGTGTCTCCCCAGTTCCTATGGTCAAACTCACATCATGCAGGATTTCTCTTCCCTCTACGGCTACTGTCAACTGCTTAACCTCCAGCATGCTTACTCCTCCATCTTCTCTATTACTTATTTAGCCACCATTAAGAGACGGATGCTCCTTGCTGACAAACCAACCTGCCGGGTCTTTGAGGTATTCGTAGTAATCGAGCAGAATTAGATGGTGTTCCCTTTCTTCGGTAGCCAAGGTCTCGTAAAAGTCCCTCTCAGCAGTATAGGTAGCATTTTCCCATTGGCTTTTATAGAAATCATAAGACTTATTTTCCATATCCATGACTGTTTGTATGGTATCAAGCTCGGTAGCAAGAGTCTTTATATTGGAGTCCATCTCCTCAGTCGCTCTGGCAAATATAGTTCTCAGCCTTTTGCCTCCATCAGGCTGAAAATTGGTCGTGGGCCATATCCTTTTATTCCGAATAGCGTCGTATATCTCTTCAAACTTCTGTCGGTGAGTATCTTCTTCGGCAGCTAGCGATGCCAGCAGCTTCTTACCCAGCTCATTACTACTCTTTTGGCTGGCTTTCAGGTAGTATTCCTTGCCATCAACTTCTATCTGAATAGCGATTTGAAGTGCTTCCATAGTTTTATCCTGTTCGGTTTTCATATTTATCCTCCATCATCACTACAGTACTAAATGGCAGCAAGCCTCTTTTTCAGCTCGGAGAGCTGCCTTAAGTGCGATTTTTCCTCTGCTATTATCTTATTTACCGTCGGCTGCGCTCGTTGGGGCATTATGTCTTTCATCTCATAGTAAAATAGTATAGAGTCCTTTTCTGCCCCAATAGCTAGCTCCATTGCCTCGATGTCACTGCTCACCTTAGTCGCCATTTCGCTGGTGACCAAGTCATTGGTGAAAACAGCGCTGTCAACGAGTGCCTGAAGATAAGTGGTGTATTCCCCAGCAGGGGTCTCTAGAAATTGGTATTTATCAGCTTCAGCAAGCATACCCTGGAAAGTGCGAATGTGCTCTTGTTCCATATCACCTAGATATTTAAAGACCTCACGAGCTATAGCGTTCTTGGTTGACGTAGTCATAATATCGTAGAAGGCAATCCCCCTCCTCTCAATACCAATGGCTATGGTGAGAAGCTCGCTACCAGAAAATGAAATAGGCACTTCTATAACACCTCCTTTAGTTTATTGTCTCAAGCAAGGTCCCGCTTCCCAGACCTTTAGCTGGCGTTATGGAGTAGAATTTTATAGTAAACCTTAGTTTTTCCCCTTGTCAATTTTTTCAGGTATTTTTAAGAAGCTAATATTAGGTCACCCTTAATGCTAATAGTTACTTCCTTGAAGGGAATATTTTTGCTGCTTAGTTGTATTGCCTGCTTGGCCATATACACTAGCCCGGAGCAGCAGGGCACCTCCATGTGCACCACGGTCAGGCTCTTTACCTGGGAATGGCTTAGAATGTCGGTCAGCTTCTTCAGGTGAGCATGGAAGTCATCCAGTTTGGGGCAAGCTACCAACAGGCTGTGATTCTTCAAGAAATCCTGGTGAAAGCCAGCATAGGCAAAGGGAACGCAGTCTGCAGACAGTACTAGGTCGGCTCCCTGCAGGAAAGGTGCAGATGGGGGCACCAGGGTAAGTTGAACCGGCCAGTGACCAAGCATTGACTGCTGGTTTGTCGCCTCTTTTGAGGCGACTGCTGTTACCTCGTGCCTCTCAAACTGGGTAACCGTAGCCGAGGGGCAACCGCAGGGAAGCTCTTCTCTAGCAGGCTTCTTTTCCTCCAGATGGAGCTTTGTCGCCTCCTCATCAAATTCCTCGGCGGCTCTCTCCTCAATAGTAATGGCTCCCTGGGGACATTCCCCGAGACAGGCACCGAGGCCATCACAATATGTCTCGCTAATGAGTTTTGCTTTGCCATCAATAATCTGAAGGGCTCCCTCGACACAGGCTGGAACGCAGAGACCGCAGCCATTACACTTCTCTTCATCAATTCTTATGATTTTCCTTGTAGTTTTTGTAGTGGTCATTACCTGCCTCCTTAATAATCCTTTAGAGGATAAGTCTGGTTAGTCTTCCCCCTTCAACTCTTTCCACCTCTCCTCTCCCAAGCATTGGCGGGCAGAAGCACACCAGTCGATGCAGGAAGGTATCTTCTCCCGGTAGACCATCTCACCACACTTCTGGCACTTCACCTTAATTTCGTCGGAAAAGATTTCCACCTCGGCACCGCAATTCGGGCATTTGTGTAGTGACACTCGTAGATTCCTGAAATCCCGGCCGGGACATTTGCTGGCCATTCCTGCCACCTCCTTCAGCACTGGATGCTTGATTTTTAACTTATACCACAATAGTACAATGTATTGGCATTACTGAATATGATTTAAATCATATAAAGTGGGGGGGCGTCAGTAATTGTTGACCAGTAGGCGATAAACCAGGGTAGTAGAATAGTCTTGTGGCTCTATACTCTCGGTGGCCCTTCAGCCAGCAGCCTGAGTTTCTCCTCATCGAGGATAATCACTGTGCCACGAACAGAACGAATAATTCCCCTGTCCTTCAGGTGGCTCATAATCCTGATTGCCGTCTCGGTGGTGGTTCCTACCATGTCAGCGATTTCCTGTCGGGTGAAGGGGAGGGTAAGGCCAAGCTTTGCTGAGAGCATAAGCAGTACGCTGGCTAAACGCTGCTCAACTCTCTCACCGGCGAGGTCTCTGAGGCGGCCCTGAGCATCCCTGAGCCGTCCCGCCAGGACACTAATAATCTTCAGGGCTACCTGAGGCCGATTAACTAGAAAAGATAGGAAGTCTTCTCTCTTAATCCCTATTACTTTGGTTTCAGTTACGGTCTGAGCTGAAGCGGGATAGGGCTTATTCTCAAAAACAGCCACCTCGCCAAACATTTTACCGGAACCAAAAAAGGCGATAATAAATTCCTTCCCCAGAGAGGAATGTTTGATGACTTTTACTTTGCCTTCGGTAACGATGTAAAACCATTCAGGGGCATCTCCATCCCAGAAGATGAACTCGTTTGGCATGAAACTTTTCTCAATGGCAAGGTTAGCCAGCTCACTGAGCTCGTCATCATTCAAGCTGGAGAAAATGGAAGAGTGTTTTAGAATCTCAGTGTTACCGCTTTGCTTCAACCTGGGAACTCTCCTTCAAAACAGGGATGGGGCTTAGATTATATGGTATGTAGAGAATTTTGTTGTCCCTGTAGTTTTTGTGGTGGTCATTACCTGCCTCCACAGCGGGATTATTTATCTTCCTCACCCTCTTTATCCCCTCTCCATAACAGGAAGATGCATTCTTTGCATGAGGGGGAGGAGACTTCAGAGAGGGGGGCGAAGCCCCCCTCTTACCTACACTCCCCCTTCCCTTATTAAGGGAAGGGGGTTAGGGGGATAGGTTACTAGACAACTTTATAATACCACTTATTAACATCAACGACTATGATTTGAATCATATAAAGCGGAGGGGCATCACCATCCCAGAAGATGAACTCGTTTGGTATCTTTACCTTTGCCATTGCGTTGTTTTCGATAAAGTCTTCATAATATGGCCTAATATTTACTGCTCTTCTTGTTTAAAGACCTTTTATCCTGTCACCGAGTATGTGAATGCAGGCTTAGATGCGGAATTGTGACCACATGCATGATAAAAGAGGGTTCTATTGGGCGACACGTTTTACAATGGACCCTGTGCCAATCGCCTTACCACTGGCATCTTTGATAATCCAGCCGGTAATTTCGATGGGGAATACCACCCCGTCTTTCCCCATATACTCCTTTTGGAAGCGCACGTAGTCCCTGTTCATCGCGTCCGAGACCATCCCCGCTTCCATTTCATGCCACTTTTGGGGCGTAATTTGCTGGTAAGAGAGTTCACGGAGCTCTGTCAAGGTGTATCCGAGCATATCTTGGTATGCTTGATTTGCCTCAAGAATATCGCCTGCTATATTAGTCATTACAACGCCGTCGGTGTTTTTCTCAACAAGAGAAATATACTGGGACCTTATTAATTCACGTTGAGCGCTATCCTCCTCGTTTATCAGCTTCTCTTGCAACTTTTTCACATTGTGCATAAGCTCTACCTCCGAAGGCTGTTGACAGCCAAACACGCAACTGGCAACGCCAATTGGGACAAGAAATAGACCTATAATCCAGGCTCTCTTTATTTTGTTCCTCTGGATAGTACCGGCAAAATTATGTTGGAAATGATTGTCCCTCGCCTTGCCTGGTAGCCGGAAGGGACCCATGCCACTGTACGATGAGCCACTTGCCGGCGCGTTGCTCCAGCACAAATGTCGTCCGTATTTGTAAGCTCATTTCCTGTCCATCCGGCATCTTCGCCTGGGCAACACAGTCGGCTGCTACCCATGCCACCGAACCTGCTCCTGAAACCGAATGCCAGCCAAATTCAATGGATACCGCTTCGGACTGAGCAAAGTCACGCTCCAACTGTGCCCTTATCTCTGCCAGTCCCACGCGTTTCTCATCCTGTCCTGTGCCGATAGTAACTACGTCAGGGTCTGGCGCGAACAGCGCCAATACACTATCCACATCCTGTCTGGCATAAGCCTCGTTGTACCGGTTCATAACTGCCATGACCTCAGCTTCCGTCTTTGCATTTGCTTTCATGCTCCTGTATGCCTCCTTTACTCTATTTGGCAAGCTGATAGCCAAGTTACCAGCACTCTAGTGGTAAACATCTCTCTCAGAAAAGAGCAATGCCCACAAGTGAGTTGACGATAGACATATTTTAGCACATAATAGGAACGGTTACCAACTTCAGAAGATTAAAGTTTCACTCACTATTCACAATGACAGGATAGCAACGAAACGAGACTACTATAACCAACTATCAACACCAGAAGAGAGTATTTTTAGGTTTAGGGCTAAAAAGGAGGTAACAGAATGGCGGAGATTATGGAAAGAAAAGTGGGCGATACAAACATAATCTCAATATCTGGCAGGCTAGATGCTTATTCTGCCAATGATGTTGAAAGGAAACTGGATTCTCTGATTGATGCAGCACAGGTTCAGCTGGTGGTTAGTCTTGAGAAGCTGGAGTATATAAGCAGCTCAGGGTTGAGAGTTCTGTTGGCAGCGCTTAAAAAGGTAAGGAAGCAGCAGGGTGACATCAAGTTAGCTTGCTTGAAACCATATATAAAGGAAGTGTTTGACATCGCGGGATTCACCCAGCTTTTTAACATCTTTGATACCGAGGAAACTGCTATAGACAACTTTAAGGAGAAGTAAGTGAAGATTACCACAGTCAGCTTGTTGTTAAAGTATTTAGAGGGGGAGGGAGTGAAATATATTTTTGGCGTCCCCGGCACCTCATTAGTGCCCCTTTATGATGCTATAAATAAGCAGGATGCCATTAAGCCGATATTGGCTAAACATGAAGAGGGAGCAGCTTTTATGGCTGATGGCTATGCCCGGGTAAGTGGTGGCATTGGAGTTTGTTATGCCACTTCCGGTCCTGGGGCTACCAATCTAGTAACAGGCGTTGCCAATGCGTATATGGACAATATCCCGCTTCTGGTTATAACTGGCCAAGTGCCGACAAGCATCTATGGTAAGGGAACATTCCAAGATTCAACCAAGGATGGCGTTGATTCCGTAGCCATGTTCAATCCGATAACAAAATACAGCGCGATGATAATGTCAAAATACAAGGCGACAGAGACGATTAGAGAGTCATTCAGAATAGCCCTTAGTGGGAAGAGAGGACCAGTGCATATCAGCTATCCCAAAGACATTATGGCGGCAGAAGTTGAGGATATATTACTCCCGCCAAAAACATACCGGGTCAAACCAGAATACTTTGACCGAAGGCTGGTAATAGATGCCGCTGAGAAGCTGGTGCGGGCTAAGAAACCAGCCATGCTTGTTGGTTCAGGTGCCATTGCCTCTGCCGCCACCTCAGAGGTTTTTGAGCTTGCTGAGATGCTCAATATTCCGGTGGCAACAACTCCAAAGGGAAAGGGGGCATTCCCTGAAGACCATGAATTATCCTTAGGTGTTCTCGGCCTCGCTGGCTCACCGGCAGCAGAGGAATACATTATGGGGGATGTCGATGTACTGTTGGTTGTTGGTGCCAGTTTGAACCAGATGACAACATTTTCTTGGGACCCCAAGATTATGCCTAGTGACTGTCTCATCCATATTGATATTGACCCCTCACAAATAGGTAAGAACTATTCGGCAGACATCGAGCTGGTAGGAGATTGTGGAGCTGTGCTCACTGAAATCTCCTTCAGGATCCTGAGGGAGCTACAAGAGTATGACCCGAAAGCAGAAAGGCCCGTCGAGGACATTGTCAGGTTTAAACAAAGGGTAGGGATGTTCATTAATGAAGAGGCTATGCACTCAGCAGATGTCCCCGTAAAGCCACAGGCACTAATGAGGGAACTACAGGAGGTCTTGCCCGAAGACGCTGTTGTATTTGTTGATACTGGTAATATTACCTGCTGGGCTATCCACTACCTGAGATTTCAGAAGCCGAATTTTATTTCTGCCTTTGGCATGCTGACAATGGGGTATGCCACCGCAGCTGCTGTCGGGGGTAAACTGGCAGCACCAGATAGGCCAGTAATAGTCATTGCTGGCGATGGCGACTTCCTTATGAATGGGATGGAAGTGGCAACCGCAGTAAGTCACAATGTACCCGTGGTTTGGATTGTGTTTAACAATGCAAAATTGGGTCTGGTTCATGAACTCCAGAAGTTCAGTCTAGGGGAGAAGACAGTATCCACGACGTTTAACAAGGTCAACTGGGCTAAAGTGGCTGATGGGCTTGGGGCTCAGGGCTTCACCATTGAACGCGCCGGAGAGCTATGCGAAGTATTGCCCCGGGCTTTGGAGAGCGGTAAACCCTCGGTTATTGATGTCATAATAGACCCTGATGAAGTTCCTCCCATAGAGAGGTGGGTGCGGGGTGTGGGCGAGCTCAATGCCAGGCTGGATTACCTGTAACCTCCGCTACAAGAATACAGAGCATAATTTACCCTGTCTTCTACTGGTTAGCTAGCGGGGGCACTGAGTATGGAAGTATCAATCACTGATTTAATACTTGATTTAGTGGCAAAGGTATGCGTGATAATTGTTTTTGTCTATCTCGTAACCCGAACCAGATACTTCACTGAAATATTAGACAAGCAATTCAATGCCAAAAACCAGATTGTTCTAATCTTGATCTTCGGTATTTTTGCCATCTACAGCACGTATACTGGAATAAAGCTCCCCTCGGGGGCCATCGCCAATATCAGGGACCTAGGTCCAATAGTTGCTGGGCTGATAGGAGGACCAGTGATGGGGCTGGGGGCAGGCTTAATCGGTGGAGTGCATCGCTATTTTCTAGGAGGACTTACCCAAATCCCCTGTTCCTTAGCTACCGTTATTGCTGGCTTAGCCGCAGGCATGATATACAAACGGCAGAAGGGAGAATTTATTGGCATTTGGCGGGCTACACTTTTTGCTATTCTTATAGAATCTTTGCATATGGGCTTAATACTTCTAATTGCTCGCCCCTATAGTGAGGCTCTGCAAGTAGTCAAGCTAATCAGCCTACCCATGATTTTAGCCAATGCAGTGGGCGTGGCTATCTCTGCTTTGATACTCAGTAATCTAATCAAGGAAAGACGAGCAGGGGATAGTCAGTGAGATAATAAAAGCTTCAATATTATCCCAACCCTGTTACTTTTCACCAGTATAGAAGCGTCATCAGCACAATAGCAGCAACACTATAGACCGGAGAAAAGGGGGAAACATTATGAATAATTATCATGCAAAATATCAACAAAAGCTGACAACACCTAAAAAAGCCGTGGAGAGTATAGAAAACGGAAGCACTATTGTCCATGGTCTGAGTATAGCTGAACCACCGGCTCTTCTATCGGCTATCGCTGACAGGGCCAGAGCCGGTGACCTGAAGGACATCAAAATCTTTTCCCTCCTTCCCTCGCAGCATGCTGCTGAAACAGTTCTCTCTCCTGACCTTTCTGATTGCATCCAGACCTATTCTTGGTTCGTGAGCGGGTCAAGCAGGTCCCTGGTCAAGGTAGGACTCAGCTATTTCGTCCCAAATTACTTCCACCAGATACCAAGACTGTGTCGTGATTTCATGCAAATAGATGTTACCATCACCACTGTTTCTCCAATGGATAACG
>CAZTRJ010000003.1:0-46866 GCA_964616615.1 uncultured Dehalococcoidales bacterium | reverse complement strand
CTTCATCGGCCCTTGATGCCAAGGCATCCACCATGTGCCTTCACCGCTTGACCTGCTTCAGATTTGATATTAGTCCTCATATTCAATTGTTAAGGTGCTGTAGACATAACAAAACGGCTTGGTGACTTACCACCAAGCCGTCGCTTGGTTATCACATCACCATTACTTCATTTATGTATCAACCATCTTCATGTCTAGATATATTACACCACACTTTGGTAAGTTTGTCAAGCCTTTTACCCTAAAGTTGATAATTCTGTTTAATAAGTAGCCTACTATTTCCAGGCTAGTAAGAATCCTGGTAAATTTGGGCGGTATGTGCGGCATCAAGCAATCTAGGGTGTTCTTCAAGCCAGTCGGCTGTTTTTACCGCACAATTTGCCATTTGTTCCATACGCCCGGGCTCAACGCCAAGATTTCGCAGTCGGAGCTTCATTCCCACCCTTTCCAGCCACTTCTCCGTAGCCAGTAGCCCATCTGTTTCACCAAAGACATTCCTGCCCAGAGACTGAAACCTCTCCTGCTTTACCGGAAGTGTGAACCTCATCCAGGCCGGAAGGAGGGCTGCCAGGCCATCGCCATGAGCAATGTCGTAGTATCCGCTTAACGGGTGCTCAATGCCGTGGAGGGTCATAGAACCGTTTCCCCCACCCAGCGTAGCAAATTGCGAACAGGCAATGGTGCTTGTCCAGGAAAGCTGGGTGCGAGCTTCAATGTCATCCCGCCTGGTTAATACTTGAGGCAAGGATGCTATTACCAGCCTCATCGCTGTCTCCATAATGCCATCAGTCAGGGGAGACGGTTTTCCGGTAGTAAGGTAACACTCTACTAAATGGCAAAAGATGTCTACCCCTCCCTGCGCCGTAGGCTTTTCCGGCAGGGTAAGGGTAAGCTCAGGGTCAACAATAGAAACCTTAGCAAAAAGATGAGGGCTGATTAACACGCTCTTCTCATGGGTTTCCCAGTTAGTAATTACTGCTCCACTATTTGCCTCAGAGCCGCTAGCAGCCACCGTTGGCACCAGAATAAGTGATGGCACACTCCCCATTGTCTCAACCTCGGCTTCAATATAGTGCCAGATTGGTTCAGTGCCGGTGCTGGCTAGTACTATTCCTTTAGCAGCATCCATAGCACTGCCCCCGCCGAGACCGATAACCAGGTCAATCCCGCTGTCCCTGGCTATCCTGGCTCCCTCATCTACGGTTGAGGCACGAGGATTAGGCTCCACTTTATCAAAAGTCACGGTATCCACCCCATTAGCCTTTAAGTCGTGGATAACCCTGTCCAGAACCCCGGTTTGGTGCATACTACTGGAGCCGGTGACCACGATAGCCTTGTGTCCTGTTCTCCTTGCCTCTACCCCGAGCTGGGCAAGGCTTCCCGTGCCAAAAATGATTTTCGTTGGCAGGTGAAATGTGGTTATCATAGAGATATGCCCCCCCAATATAGTCTGGCTCTCAAATTCTATTGATGTAGCGGAATAAGACAGATAAAGCGGAGGGGTTCATTACCGGTATTAACCAGGCAGTGGGTCTCATTAGGGGCAATGAAGATAACATTTTCTTTGCCTATCGGTGTTGCTCCCTGTTCACCTACCGCTACCCCCTGACCGGAAAGGATGAATATCTCGTGTTCCCACTCGTGTGAATGAGACGGGGTGGAGCTACCTGACCTGACATCAAAGACACGCATACAGAAATTTGGTGCCCCATCATCAGCAGTAATAACCTCACGCTTGGCTACCCCCGGTGTCTCCTGAGTGGGTTCAACATCAAGATACTTAATTACTCTCATTACTACATACCTCCTATAGAGTCTTTATATTCAGAAAGTTATATCCCTTGGGCATTATACCACTAGCCGACACTATTTGCCCAACCCTGTTGTTAGATTTTAGTTTGGCTGTTTGGCATTGGGGGATTCCCTGCTTGCTCCAGAGGCAACAAGAGGTTAAAATTATGGAGCGGATGGAACCGCTGGTCGTAATCCGTGACCAGGGTCAGCGGATGCTGGCTAACCTTCACCGGTATAGGCGTACTTTCAAGATGTAGGCAGAGGGGGATTCAGGATGAACCAAAAAGATTATTATGGGATACTGGGGGTAGCTAAGAATGCTACCGAGGCTGAAATAAAGAAAGCTTACCGAAAACTAGCTATGAAGTATCACCCTGACCGCAATCCGGGAAAGGAAAAAGAGGCAAACGAAAAATTTAAACAAATAAATGAGGCTTACGAGGTCTTGGGCGACCCGGAAAAGAGGAAGCAATATGATATGGTTGGTACGGTTGGCACCGGCGATATTTTTGGCAGTCCCTTTACCCGGGCTGGTTTTGAGGGGGTAATGAGGGATTTTGGTAAAGGCGGGCTGGGTTTTGACTTTCTTAGAAATATCTTTGATGGTTTTGAATTCTCCAGTAAACAGGGCAGAGTTGAATTTAGGGCTCAGCGACCTGACGGAAAAACCTTTCACGGTCGCGCCCCGTTAGAAGATGTGCTGGCTGGTTTATTTGAGGCTGAACCTGGAGCTTATAGGGAGTATGCTGGTGTGCCTTTCGAGCAAGCTTTTAGGCGAACCGCTAAAGGTAGCAATGATATACATGAGCAACTAGCCATTTCTTCTCAAAAAGCCAAGCAAGGACTTAGAATGGAGTATAAGAGGGGAAAGGGAAAGATTGGGATAAGCATACCTCGTGGGGTTAAGACCGGTCAAAAAGTAAGATACCGGGGAGCCCGATTAAAATTAGATGGTCAGCCGGGAGACCTTTATGTTCACATCAAGGTGCAGGATTAAGCCAAGTTGTAATAATGGGGTTGAAAGGGTGGGGGGTTGGTAAGCACTCCTGCCTTGACAGTCGGGGGCTAAGAATATATATTCTTTAGCGGGGATGGATGGCTGGCGGTGGCTAATCAAGAATATAGAATCTGGGGAATAATATGCTTATTTGGGACTTCCAATGAAACTGGGGATTGATGTTGGCTCGGTTAGTGCTAAGGTTGTGGTTCTGGGCGAAGCTGATAGTGTTATTGAGTGGCACTATGTCCGCACCAAAGGGCAGCCGGTGGAGACGGTTCTTGCCATCCTGGAAGAGGTGTTGCCGAGATACGAAACGGATGGATTTGAGCTTATGGCTGCTACTGGCACCGGCGGGAAACTCATTGCTGAACTTCTGGGGGCACAGTTTGTAAATGAAATCGTTGCCCAGGCAGCGGGCACGGTGTGCTTTCATCCTGAAGCCAGAACGATTATTGAAATTGGGGGTGAGGATTCTAAGCTGACCTTGCTTGGTAGCGAGGGTCAGGGCGGACCACCGAGGGTTATTGATTTTTCACTTAACGGCGCCTGCGCCGCTGGAACTGGCTCCTTTCTTGACCAGCAAGCATCCCGGATGGGTATTCCCATTGAGCAGTTCGGCGATGTGGCGTTTAAATCAGTTCATCCACCACGCATCGCCGGACGCTGCAGTGTCTTTGCCAAGACCGATATGATTCACCTGCAACAGGTTGGCACCCCGGTCCACGACATTGTTGCCGGCTTATGCTTCGCCATGGTGCACAACTTTATCGGCAATATTGTTCGAGGTCGGAAGTTAAGCAAACCAGTTTGCTTTCAGGGTGGTGTTGCCGCCAACAAAGGCATAAGGTGGGCTATCCGCGATTTGATGCATCTGAGCGAGAATGAGCTCATCGTGCCTGAGCATTTTGCGGTGCTGGGGGCGATTGGTGCCGTGCTTGTTGCCGGTGAGAAGGCACAGGAGAGAGCACAAACAGCAGCCAGCCAGCCCACTTTACCTCAAATTCCCGACCTTAGTCGGATGCGCCAATACCTTGCCCAGCGCCAGTGTGATTTCCTCAGCCTACCTCCGCTCAAAGGCGATAATTACCCCCTATGCATCGAGACGGTCAAACGTGCTACCGCGGAGAAAATTGAAGCCTATCTGGGTGTGGATATTGGTTCAATAAGCACCAATGTGGTGGTGATAGATAGAAATGTGAATGTTCTGGCACGGCGTTACCTGATGACTGCGGGCAGACCAATTGAAGCAGTCAAGAAAGGGCTTTACGAGGTGGCTCAGGAATTGGGTGATAGCGTGGTAATCAAGGGTGCTGGTTCCACCGGTTCCGGTCGCTATATGACGGGGGAGTTTTTTGGTGCCGATGTGGTTCGGAATGAGATTACCAGCCATGCCAAGGCGGCGGCGTTCGTGTGCCCTGAGGTGGATACTATCTTTGAAATCGGGGGGCAGGACGCCAAATACATTAGCCTTGAGAATGGTACCATTGTTGATTTTACTATGAACAAGGTATGTGCTGCCGGGACTGGCTCCTTCCTTGAGGAGCAGGCGGAAAAATTAGCCATCAATATCGATGAGGAATTTGGCGCCAGGGCGCTGGCTTCAAAACGACCTCTGGACTTAGGTCAGCGCTGCACCGTCTTTATGGAGTCCCAGCTTAATTTCTACAAACAGAAAGGGGCGGCAAAGGAAGACTTGCTCGGTGGTCTTTCTTATTCTATTGTCAAGAACTACCTCAGTAAGGTGGTAGAAGACCATCGCATCGGCAATCACATACTTTTTCAGGGGGGGGTGGCGTTCAACCGGGCAGTCAAGGCAGCCTTTGAAAGCGTGCTCGGCGAGAAGGTTTTGGTTCCCCCCCATCATGACATCCTCGGGGCTATCGGGGTGGCGATGCTGGCGATGGAGGAAATGGACAGGAGCGGGGGCAGGACAGGCTTCCGGGGCTTCGACCTCAGGGATAGAAAATACGAGCTTTCATCGTTTGAGTGCCAGGGCTGTCCCAATCGGTGCGAGATTCACCAGGTTATTTTTGGCGATGAGGCGCCGCTCTTTTATGGTTCGCGCTGCGGTAAATATGATAGCCCGAAAAAGAAGCAACAGTGCCAGTCATCAACAATCCCGCGGCTTTTTGATGAGCGGCACCAAGCCTTGATGGGCGCCTATCCCAAGGATAGCCCGGATTCTCCTAATGGTAAGACAGTTGGAATCGTTAGAGCCTTATTCTTCCACGAGCTGTTCCCGCTGTGGAAGGCATTTTTCACCGAACTTGGCTTTCAGGTGGTCGTATCTGACGCGACCAATCGCAACATTATCCGTCAGGGTGTGGAGAATGTTGTCGAGGAGCCGTGCTTCCCGATAAAAGTTGCCCACGGACATGTGCTAAACCTGCTGGAAAAAGGCGCTGATTTCCTTTTCTTGCCCGCTCAATGCTCCATGGAGAAACTGAGTGAAGATTTTGATAGGTCATGGAACTGTCCGCTGACCCAGGGTCTTCCGTTTACCATTCGCAGTTCTATCCAGATTGGAGGGGCATCCCGTGATGGCGGACCAAGGGTGCTCAGTCCTGTGTTTTATCTTGACCGGGGTCACCGGTGGATGCGTAAGGCATTGTTCCGATTGGGGCGTGAGATGGGCATTACCAACCGAAGGTTGCTGGGGGAAGCTGTTGATGCTGGCTTTGCCGCCCTTGATTCATTTAACCAATGGCAGCAAAGGCGTGGTCAGGAGGTGCTGGCGCAGTTAAAGCCTGACGAAAAGGCTATCGTTATCATTGGGCGACCTTATAATACCTGTGACCCGGGAGTGATGCTGAATTTGCCGGAAAAGCTTCGTGAACTTGGCGTGCTGGCGATTCCCCTGGATTTTCTACCCCTGAAGGCCTATGCCAGGGAGGTTACTTCAGTCCATCCCAATATGTATTGGAAGTCAGGGCAGAAAATTCTGGCTGCTGCCAGAATGATTGCCGCCGACCGGCGGCTGTTTGGACTCTACGTGACTAACTTTAGCTGTGGTCCTGATTCTTATCTACTGAAGTTTTTCACCAAGGAGACTGAGGGCAAGCCTTTTCTTACCATAGAAATTGACGAGCACTCGGCTGATGTTGGTATTATTACCCGCTGTGAGGCATTCCTTGATACTATACGCAATGCTAGAACTCGAGGTATAAGGAAGCCTATCATAGTACCTAGCTTTGTTCCCAGCTATGCCAATGGTAGAACAGTATACGTCCCGTATATGTTAGACCATGGATACGTTGTAGCGGCGGCGATGCGATACTACCGGGTTGTTGCTGAACCACTACCTATGGCAGACACACTCACCCTGGAACTCGGCAGGAAATATACCAGTGGCAAAGAGTGCTACCCTGCCATCATCACCACTGGTGATATGGTTAAAAAAGCCCTTTCCTCTGATTTTGACCCCCACCGGGCTGCCTTCTTTATGGCTGACGCCCGCGGACCATGCCGCTTCGGGCAATATAACCGACTCCATAGAATTGTCCTTGATGAGCTTGGCTTGGAGGAAGTTCCAATCCTTGTCCTTGACCAGAGCAGGAATTATCAGCAGCATGTTACCCGTGTAGGTTCGGGCTTCAAACTGCTTGCCTGGCGAGGGCTTATCATTATGGACTTAATGCAGAAGATGCTTCTTGAAAGGCGTCCCTATGAAGTTAACCAAGGGGAAGCCGATGCCGTTTACCAGGAGGGGATGCAGTCGCTGGTGGGAATTGTTGAGGAGGGCGGTGGTGGTTTGGAGCTCTTGGCTAGACGCATCAGGAATGCCTTTGACGCGATAGAAGTTGATAAAAGTGTTCGTAAGCCGCGCATCGGTCTGGTTGGAGAAATCTTCACTCGTGATAATGAATTCGCCAATGATTTTATTGTTCGCAAGCTGGAAGCCCTTGGTGCCGAATGTTCACTGCCGCCGTTTGAGGAGTGGCTAGATTACATTGATTATGAACGAAGACTTGAGTATCGCTTTAATTGGCAGTGGAAGAGATATGCCAAGCAGAAGTTAGCCGAGTTGGTCCAGGAAAGGGCGGTTGAGCAATTGAGGCGGCAGTTTGATGGGGCTCTGGAGCATTTTGGCCGTGAACTACCGGCATCAGAGATTGTGGCTCGGGGCAACACCTATCTAATCGACGGAACGGGGGGTGAGGCGATTCTAAGTTTGGGACGCGCTGTGGAATATGCTGAACATGGTTTTAACGGTGTGGTCAATGTTATACCCTTCGGCTGTATGCCCGGCACTGTTGCCAGCGTTCTCTTACACCAATTTCGCAGCAAACATGGACTCCCCGTGTTCAACCTTATCGTTGATGGTAATAGGGACCCGGGGCAGGAGATAAGGCTTGAGGCATTTTACCATCAGTGCTGCGAACACAGGAACCGGCTTGACAAAGGGGCTTCTGCCTCTCAAACCTGAAGGAAGAGGCTAAGTCTTGGTGGAGCTGGGGGGACTCGAACCCCCGACCTCCTCCGTGCAAGGGAGGCGCTCTCCCAGCTAAGCTACAGCCCCATTTACCAAAAATATTATAGCAATAAAAGGGGCTATTTAACAACAATTGCCTTTGGCTTAGCTGTGGGGCAGAAAATGCCTGTGGACTAAAGAGGCTGGGGTTATCTGAAAAACCCTCTCCTACTTGACAAAATTGTTGATTTGTTTTAAAATACTTTTTTACCTCATATTTACTTAAAAAGTCGATAACTCGCTGGAGTCTATGGGCAAGAGAGAGTGATGTGAAATCTATTGAACATAACCTAGGAGTTACTTGACAAAGTTTCTGATTTATTCTAGGATGATGGAAAGTTGTTTTATATCTATTTGCCAATTTGAAAACCTCGCGATAACCCGGTGAAACTCCTCGAAATTTATGAGGGAGGAGGTGATTATGAAATTTATATAGTTAGCTGGATCGCCGGAGTCAAAATCTATAGACAAGAGACGGAGGTGATATGAAAGTGTTGAAATCACGGAAGGTGATATGGCTTGGATTGTTAGTAGCGGCAACAGTGGTAGCGCTGATAGTCCAGCCAGTTACTGTTTTTGCTCAGGAAATTCTAGATGTAGAGATAATAGACAACTTAATGTGGCAAAGGACGCAGAATATCTTCTTTATGTACATGCTAGTTGCCTTTTTGATGTTGTTTGTTAAGAGGATGGAGTGGATAGTCTGCCTCGCAACTATGCTGACGCTGTGTATTAGTTTACCGGTGTATGCTTTTCTCAAGACTGTTGTCTTTGCCAACCAGTTTTCGGTAATGCCAACAGGGTGGACTGTTGACTTCCTGGCAATGGGCATCGTTATGTCGATAACGCTGGTGATAGCCATCGGGGTGTGTTTGGGGCAGGTAAAACATGGTCACTATGTTATCATGGGGATAACCTTCCCCTTCGCTTTTCTACTCATGGAGTGGTTTATGTTTGAGTTCCTGGTAGGCGTTCTTGACGCTGGCGGGTCCATTGTGGTTCATGCGGCGGCATGGGCCTTTGGCTTTGGGATGATTCATGGGATTCGGAGTAAGTCAGCTCTAACGGCGCCGATGGATATTACTACCCACAGTGTGAGCTTCGTCTGGCTGGCGTCGATGTTGCTGTTTATACTGTGGCCATCCTTCGTGACAGTCCTGCTGGCACCGGGTCAAGTGGTTGACGTAGCCATAGTCACCTACATGTCTGGTTTTGGTGCGGCAGTTGCTGCCTATGTAGTGAATTGGATGATAGATAAAAAGGTTGACCCCCTGATTTACACCTATGCTATGCTGTGCGGCATGGTTGCTATTGGTTCAACATGTGACCTGGTCGGACCATGGGCAGGGCTTATCATTGGTGTGGCAGCAGGTGCCATATCAGTCTTATGCTTTAAGTACTGGCAGCCCGCTAGCGAAAGAATCTTTGGTGTGAAAGATATGATGGGGGTGCAGAACCTGCACGGGGTCGGTGGTATTTTTGGTGCTCTGATATGTGCCGTCTTGTTTGCTGGTGTGGTGCAGGTCTGGGCTTTGCTCGGCGCTATAGTGATTATGATAGTAGTCGGTGTTATCACTGGAGTTCTGTGCCGCAGTCCGAGACCAGCGCTGGATGTGGACGATTCCGAGATCTTCGATTTGGAGCCCGGCAGGCAGGAACCGTATTAATAAATAAATTTTTAGTCCTTTTTGCTGGCTGAATGAAGCAAAAAGGACGTTAGGGCCCCTGAGCAGGGGGCTTAAAGAGGAAAGGAGGTGCTCTGTCAGTTTAGTTTCTAGTAGTAACTTTAGTTTCTAAATAGTACCCAAAGTAACGAAAGGAGACGAGATAGAGATGGCCGAGAAGGAAATTCTGGAAAAGTTAAAGAAGGCTATTGTTGAGCAGGATGTGGATGGGGCTAAGGCAGCCGCCAAAGAGGCTGCGGCTGAGAATCTGGACCTTATGAAGTGCATTGACGAGGGGTTGGGGGCAGGTATGAATGTTATCAGCGATTTGTTTGATAAGGCGGAGGTCTTTGTTCCCCAGATTATTATCTCAGCCGAAGCCTTTACCGAAGCGGTGGAAATCCTGAAGCCCCTTATTAAGGGAGGCTACAAAGCCAAAGGCAAGATCATCTGTCATACCGTGGAAGGGGATATCCATGATATTGGCAAAAATATCGTGAAAATCCTGTTGACTGCCAGCGGATTTGAGACGGTGGACCTGGGTCGTGATGTTCCCATAGAGCACGTGTGTGATGTGGCTGAGGAGGAGAAGGTTGACATGATTACTGGCTCAGCTCTTATGAGCACGACCATGTTTTCCCAGCGGGAGATTGTTGCCGCCCTTAAGGAACGAGGTGTTCGCGACAAATTCAAGACCATGTTTGGTGGGGCACCAACGACTCCGGAGTGGATAAAAGAGATTGGCGCTGACGGATGGGCCGAGAATGGGGCCGAGGCGGTGACGGTAGCCAGGAAACTACTGGGATAATAACCAGATAATAAACTGAGAGGAGGGAAAGCAAACGGCTTTTGCGGCGTGGCCAGCCCGAAAGATTAAAAGGAGGAAAATAAATGTTTAGGGAAAAGGTCGGCGTGTTTGAGACCTACGACCGAATGCGCACCGGCCCCAGGGTGACAGAGAAAGAGTGGGATGAAGTACTCACCTTCAAAACGGCACATGCATTGAAGGAGAAGTATAAGCTTCAATTTGACAGGAGCAAGATAGTCCCGACTGACAATGACCTCTGTGACCGTTTGTTCCGTGCCGGTGTTGAAATGCTCGTAACACAGGGCTATTTCAACATGGATACCTGTCGTGTCTGCAAGTACACCGAGGACGAGGTTATGATGGGGGCAGCGGCGGCTCCTGACTGCCTCACGCTAGGTGAGGGTAAGGATTCGGAGCAGATGAAGTCACGGACATTTGATGACCCCCGCCCACCCATTAATCAGGGTGGTCCGACCGGGGCTCCGGTATCGGAGAACATCTTTATCCCGATGATGGAGGCGTATGCCCGGGAGCCCTTGGTAGATTCCATCGTTGACGGTGTTGTGGCTACCTGGAACGGGCACGAACCCAAGCCTGGCTCCCCGTATGAGATAGCTGCTGTCAAACAGGAAGCATACGGAATCCGTATGGCACAGCAGCGGGCTGGTCGTCCCGGGATGGCGATGTAGGGGAATGAAACTTCGCTGACGGCGGCTGGCGTTTTAGCTGCTGATTTTGAGGGCGGCATGCGGCCAAGTGATAGCCACGAGGTAAGTCAGCTTAATGAGCTCAAGATTGACATTAATGCCCTTACCTTCACCGCCCACTACAAGTTAGGCGGTTGCATAGTTATGAGTGAGCAGATGCCCATCTTCGGTGGCTGGGCAGGAGGGGTCGAGGAGACCACCATCATTGACGTAGCCACCAGTTTGGGAGCTTTCCTATTAGTGGGAGCTGACTGGCATCTGGACGGACCGATTCATGTGCGCTGGGGCAACACAACAGCCAGGGAGGTGTTGATGGTTGCCGGCTACTGTGGTCGGGCTCTGGATCGCAATACCCATCTGCTTTTGGGTAACCAGTACTATACTTCAGCTGGTCCATGCACTGAGATGTGCTTGCTGGAGGCAGCGGCTCAGGCGGTTACGGATACTGCCGCCGGGCGTGAGATTATTAGTGGTAATGCCTCGGCAAAAGGTGTTGCTCGGGACTACACCACTGCCATGGAATCACGCTTTATGGCTTATGCCAGCCGAGCCGTCGCCGGGGAGCCTCTGGAAAAGGTCAATGTCGCTCTAGACAAGCTGGTGTCTCTCTATGAGAAGAACTTCAAGACGGCACCAAAGGGCAAGACCTTCCAGGAGTGCTACGATGTAGCTTCTCTGTCGCCTACGGATGAGTATATCAAGGTAATGGATAAAGCCTTAAAGACCTTTGAGGGGTGCGGGTTCAAGCTTAAGCTATAAAAAGCTTGCTCTTGATTTGAGGTTCGCCCACCGTCCCTTCTGGGGCGGTGGGCGAATGTGTTTAGGAGTATGACTAGGTTAACTGCCTGGTTTATTTATGTGCCAGGCTCGTATGTGTGAGATTTTTGTTCAACCATACAGCTAAGTGATATAATGGATATTTGGAGTAGTGAGAATTACTCAACTCTTAATTGAGTTAATAATATTATTTCAGCGGCGTCGTAATTCATAAACTCGGGCTGGTTTGGAGCAGGTGCTCAAACTATGAGGACTATTGAACCCATTTTGGAAAAGGCCTTGTGCGGGCAGCCCCTGGATGAAGTAGAGGTGGCTTCGCTTTTAGCCACACCGCCGGGCAAACCCCTGGATAGCCTCTTTGCCACTGCCCGGACACTGAGGGAGCGTGTCTTCGGCGAGGAGGTTTTTCTTTACGGTTTTGTCTATTTATCCACCTACTGCCGAAACCACTGCAATTTTTGTCTTTATCGGTGTGGCAACAGCGCCTCGCCTCGCTATCGCAAAAGCATAAAGGTCATACTTGATGTCGCCCGGGCATTAGCCGCCGATGGGGTTCACCTGCTGGATTTGACTATGGGGGAGGACCCTTACTACCTGGAGGGGGGTGGGGGGAGGCTTCTGGAATTGGTGGATGAGGTGCGCGAGGCTGTCCCGCTATCAGTTATGGTTTCCCCTGGCGTTTTAACACCGGGGATTTTGGTTGAAATTGCCCGCCTGGGGGTGGATTGGTATGCCTGTTATCAGGAAACTTTCAATGAAAGTCTTTTTGCCCGCTTGCGTATACAGCAGGATTTTAATAGGCGTCTGGTAGCTAAGGTGCACGCCCGCCGGGCTGGATTGCTTATTGAAGAGGGGCTGCTGCTGGGGGTAGGAGACAGCCCCGCTGACGGGGCATTGGCGGTAAAAGCCATAGAAAGCCTTTGTGCCAGCCAGGTGAGGGCGATGACCTTCAGACCTCAGCGTGGCACCCCGATGGCTGATTGGCAAGCGCCGGATTCACTGAATGAATTACGAACTATTGCCACATTTCGTATTTGCTTTCCCGACCGACTGATACCAGCCTCGCTGGATGTGGATGGGGTTGAGGGGCTTAAGGCTCGATTAGATGCCGGAGCCAATGTGGTGACCTCGATGATACCACCGCGGTATGGACTGGCGGGGGTATCCAGGTCTCAGCTAGGTATTGAAGACGGGCTGCGGACGGTGTCGGTGGTGACCCCGGTGATTGAGCAGGCGGGTTTGAGGGTAGCCCCGGTATCAGGGTACCAAAAGTGGCTTAAGAAGGAAAAGCGGCGGAATAAAAAGGAGAGTTCATAAAGATGCTCGCTACCAAAAGCATTAACGAGGTTAAGGAGGTGCTCAGGCATATGGTGAGTTTTTGCCTGGGGGCAAGAATAAACTCACCGCCCGTCTTTTTATGGGGCTCCACTGGGATAGGGAAGTCTGACATTGTCAAGCAAATCTGTGAGGAAGAGGGAATAGATTTTGAGGATTTGCGGTTGACCTTGCTTGACCCCGTTGACCTTAGGGGGCTGCCCAGGTTTGATGGGGGAACGGTCAGTTGGTCGCCACCCTGTTTCCTGCCGCAAAGCGGAAAGGGCATTTTGTTCCTGGACGAGCTGAACCTGGCGCCTCATTCAGTACAGGCGGCTGCGTATCAGCTTATTTTGGACCGCAGAGTCGGGGAGTATGTGTTGCCGGATGGGTGGATGGTGGTGGCGGCGGGAAATAAGTCCACCGACAGAGCCTATACCGTGCCCATGCCAGCCCCGTTAGCCAATCGGTTCATCCATTGGGAAGTTGAAACCAATCTTGATGACTGGAAAAAATGGGCGTATGCCAATCAGATTGACTCCAGGGTAATAGGTTTTTTAAGCTTCAAACCTGACCTGCTGTTTCGCTTCGACCCGGCGAAGATGGAACACGCTTTTCCCACACCTCGAAGTTGGGAGAGGGTCTCCGAGATTTTGGCTATAGGGCTTGAGAGCAAAACGGATGTAGCCGGTGCTATCGGCGTGGGTGCGGCGACTGAATTCCTGGCTTACCTGCGGGCAACAGAGCGGCTTCCGGATGCAAAGATGATTCTCAACGGAGAGGACCTGGTTCCACAGAGTCCGGACCTGCTCTACTCTCTGGTGTCGGCCCTGGTTTGTTATGCCCGCGAGGACATGGGGAAAACTGCCAGAGTTATAGAATACGCCTGCCTTTTACCTGAGGAATTCTCCGTGTTGCTGGTAAGGGATGCTATTAGAGCGGAGTTACCGGTTAGAGAAACGCAGGAATTTGTTTATTTTGCCGAAAAGCACCGAGATTTGATTCTATGAGTGATTCTACGAGCGTCAGGAAGAGGGTAATTAGAGCCAGGGTTCAGCTACTGCTGAAGAACCCCTTTTTTGGCTATCTCGCCAACTATCTCGAGCTGAGGGAGCATGAGAGCAAATATCCAACCGGGACCGACGGTATTTGTCTGTACTATTTCCCGGAAAAGATAGATAGACTGGAAGATGAGGAGATTGAGGGGGTCTTTGCCCACGAGGTGATGCATCTGGCGCTGGGGCACATCTGGAGGCGTGGTTCTCGAGAAAAAAGGCTCTGGAACATGGCGGCGGACTATGTGATTAACGCTATTTTGAAAGACCACTTCCGTTTGCCTGAAGGGATATTGTATGAAAAAGAGTTTGAAAACAAAAGCGCGGAGCAAATTTACAATGAGCTATTGAATGAAGAAGGCCTGCCTGGTGGTGAAGGAGATACTATTGATGACCACGGTGTGTGGGACAACACTGAAGAAGGCGGGCATGACATCAACCGACAGGATAGTGGGCCAAGGGAGACATTGGATAAGCCCACTGAAGCTAGTAAAGAGGCATTGGATAAGTCTGCTGAAGCTAGTAAAGAGGCATTGGATAAGTCTGCTGAAGCTAGTAAAGATGAGGAGTTGTGGAAACAGAGGGCGATTGAAGCGGCGGCGGTGGCGAAGCATCAAGGTATGTTCCCCTTGGGCATTGCCCGGGTAGTTGGGGAACTTGCTTACCCTCGTTTGAATTGGCGTCAGCTTTTGCATCAGTATATTAAGCAGCGCTCTAGTGATGATTATGATTGGATGAAACCCGATAGGCGATTGCTTCAATATGGGATATACTATCCATCTTCTAAGTCTGAGCTGTTAAAAATAGCGGTGGCGGTGGACACCTCGGGAAGCGTGAGTGATGAGCAGCTTGACGAGTTTTTGGCGGAAATCAGAAACATCCTCCAGTCCTTCAGTTCGTTCCGGGCCAGGCTTTTGGCTTGCGATGCCGCCGTTCATGCTGATATGATGGCGGTGCATGATTCAGATTTTGAGTCTTTCCTGAAGTGTCTCAGTGGTAGTGGTGGTACCGACTTCCGTCCTGTTTTTAGCAAGATAGATGATGACCCGCCTGAAGTGCTGGTTTACCTGACGGACGGAGATGGGAAATATCCGGACTCGAATCAACCCTTTGATGTCATCTGGGTTATGAATTCTTACCGTGAGCCGCCATTTGGAAGGGTCATCCGGTTACAGGGGTATGAACAATGACCAGCGAAAGCTCGCCGGGTGACATGCTGCTGTTAAAGGTTTGGGACCCTGGTACGTTTGGGAGCTTAGCCCGGCCTTTAAGCGTGCGGTGCCATTTTTTCGGCGAACTATACTGCTTGAAGGCTCCTGCTGAACTTCCACTGGAATCCATGGGGGAGGTGGTACGGATAATTGGGAAGATGTCTTCCAGGCTCACGGGAGAGGCTCTCTACAGTTTCGTGAAAAATGAGCTGGAATTAAAAGTTAGCGACGAAGGTTGCAGCATTTATGCCATTGACGACTGCCAACTGGCTGTTATGGATTATATCAGTGTTGATTCGGAGGCAGTCAGTGCTTACTTGCAGGGTGGGCTGGATTCATTGTCTGAGCGTTGTCGCTGTTTAGAGAGGATTTTGAGTAAACCCTTTCCGTGTCTGGAGGAATTTCCGTGTCTGGAGGAAATGGAAGGCAGTGTTTTCGAAATTATGGGATTTTTAGAACCGTACCAGGAGCTTTACCCTTCTTTAAAAAAAGTTTTAGGGGATAAGCTCAGCGGGGAATTTGAGAGCCCGGAAGTGGCTAGGGTCTATCTGACGGTGGCAGATGCATCGTTGGCAAGGGACTACGAACGGTTTAGAGCCGAAACGGTAGAACCCTGGCTGGATATGTTGCGCCGAGCGCTGAGAGCCATTCAAAAGCCGAAATAACAACAAGCTGGCTGGTGACTTGCATACTACTGGAGCCAATGTAATAGCTCTTCGGTTGGATATTAGAGATGGGGGACACGATGGGCTAAGTGTCCCAGAAAGCAAGTGTTCTCAGCCTTTATGGAGGGTTGGTCGGCAGGACCGCGTGGACTCTAAATCCATGTAGTCGGGTTAAACTCCCGAACTCTCCGCCAGTGTTTGCCGTCTATAGCCCGGGGGAAGTGTTATGGAACCACAAAGTCCCGTTACCGCTGAGGTTGGCGGAAAGCGGAAAAAGAAGAAGGTCTTCAGGAAGGGCGAAGACTTATATTACCTCATAAATCGGATTAAGCTTTTGCCGTCACATAAGGGAATCCTCCATGGTGTTCGTTCCGTAAAGTGCCGGGGTAATGTGATGACCATAATCACCCACTGCAACCAGAGGGTCTGTGTCAAGTGTTCCAGTAATAGTCGCCTGGCACGGTGGCTCAGGAATAAATGGTACGAAAAGCCCTGTCAGAGTTGTCGGGTGCCGGCGTGGAAGCTGGAAAAATACTCTCGGACCTCCTTTGTCAAGGAAGGCGGACATGAAGGTTACCTTTTCAAGTACTCAAAAACAGCGGCTCGTTGAACTGGATGCGGAACCTGAGGCACTGGCACTGAGCTTTGCCTCCGAATCGGAGCGTAACGCCTGCTTCAATCATCTGGCCAAAGAGTTGTCGGAAAGAAACCTGGAAATCTTGACCAGACTCCGCACTACTCTGCGTCGTCCTGCCCCGGTTAGAATAGCGGCGCAGATAGCCGAAACCTTGGTGCAGGCCGGGTTCGTGGAGGTGACTACCCCCGCCTTTTTAGCCCGGGGATTACTCAAAAAAATGAACATTTTTGAGGATGACCCCCTGTGGAAGCAGATTTTCTGGATTGATGAAGAGCGTTGCCTTCGCCCTATGTTGGCGCCCAACCTCTATTTTCTGTTGGGACACTTGCAGCGTCTGTGGCCGCGCCCAATCTGCCTTTTTGAGATAGGCTCCTGCTGGCGCAAGGAGTCCAAAGGCTCCCACCACATGGAAGAGTTCACTATGCTGAACCTGGTGGAATTGGGTTGTCAAGGTGAGCCACAAGAACGGTTGGTTGAGATAGCAGACCTGGTCATGGGCACATTTGGTCTTTCCTATGATTTGGTGAAAGAGTCCTCTCAGGTTTATGGCTTTACCCTGGATGTGGTCTGTGATGGGGTGGAGGTGGCTTCGGGCGCTACCGGCCCCCATCCTCTGGATGGCAACTGGAACATCAGCGAATCCTGGGCCGGACTGGGTGTAGGGCTGGAGCGGGTGGCTATGTTAGTTACCGGCAATGGGAATATACACCGTGTCGGTAGAAGCCTAATCTATCTGGATGGGGCACGGCTCAACATCTAAACAGGCTGTGCCAAAACCATGACCTCTTGCCTTATTAAAGCTAGTTACTGCTGTCCTCCTGTTCTCACCAAGCCCTTAACTACCTGACACCACTCAAGTTTCTGGAACAAGAAGAGTACAAGCTGTTGACAAGAATTTAGGCTGGGCTTATAATTTTCACTGCTTGGGGTGAGCTTAGTGACTCCTTAGCGAAGCTCACCCCATTATGTGAGACTGGTGGCTATGAACCCTAAACCACATGCTTATTCCTTTCGCCTTGGACTTGTCGGGGGGCGTCTACAGGGGATTGAAGCCGCCTACCTGGCACGGGAAGCTGGATATCAGGTTACGGTTATCGACCGTGACCCGGAGGCGCCAGCTCTGGCACTGGCTCATCAAGCCTGCGTTTTTGACATCCAGGAAGAGCCCCACCGGTTTCGCCGTCTGCTGCCGGATATGGATGCGATTCTACCGGCAACTGAAGAGAAGGGAACCCTGGATTTTTTGGCGGAGACCTGTGAGGAAGCCGGGGTGACATTTTTGCATGATACTGCAGCCTATGCCGTATCATCATCCAAAATACGCAGTAACCGCTTTTTTGCCGACCACGGAATCCCTGTCCCGGAAAAGTGGCCTCATTGCCGCTTCCCGGTTATAGTCAAACCGTCCACGTCCAGTGGGAGTCATGGTCTTCAGGTAGTGTTGAGTCGGACCGCCTTGGACGCTGTTTTGCCGGAACTCACTACCCGTTATGGAGAGATGGTGGTGGAAGCCTATCATAGCGGTCCTTCCCTTTCTTTGGAGGTAATTGCCCGGCAAGGGGCAGGCGTCGGCTATCTGGTCACCGAATTGGAATTTGATGCTAAACTGGATTGCAAGCGGGTTTATGCTCCGTCGAGATTGCCCCACAGTCTCAATCAGAGGTTTGAAACCATCTGCCTTGACATTGCCCGCCACCTGAAGCTTAATGGGCTTATGGATGTTGAGGTCATGGCTGACCCCCGAAGGGGGGAGGTTGTTGTTCTGGAGATTGATGCTCGCTTTCCCAGTCAGACGCCCATGGCTGTTTATCATGCCTCCGGTATCAACCTGCTGGAGGAATGGGTAAAGGCTCATGGATGTGGTCAGCCCCTCCGCCCGGCGGTAGCTGGGCCCGGGTGTGCCTGGCTGGAACACTGGTCAGTAGGTAACTCCTGTCTGGAGGCTATTGGCGAGACGCGTTTGCTACCCTGGAGCGGACTCCGGGTGTGGCCCAATGGTGAATTTTTCGGAGCCACCGTAGCCCTGACTAACTATCAGGAAGGGAAGTCGGCTTTCAAGAGCACCCTCATTTTTACTGGAGTTGACTGGGCATCAGTTGCTGAAAAGCGGCAAAGGTGCCTGGAGCGCATAGCCTCGGCATTGAACCTGAAAGATTTTATCGACCCTACTTACCAAGTGCCGCAACTCGGAGGGAATCATGACGCGGTTGACCACAGATGACCTGAAGCAGGGACCTATCGATTTGAAAGCATACGAGCAGAGGCTGCAGGCTGCAACTGGTATGGGACTGCTGGAACTGGCTCTTGAGACAACAGATATGACACTGGAACAATACAGAACCGGGGTGGCAGCTCTGTCCTGGGTGGCGGTTATTCCTATCACTACCGGTCAGGGCATCATTCCTGGTTTTTCGGAACAGGTAGCTGACATAGGCTGTTTTCTGGGGCTGCCTTGTAAAGTTACCAGAGGGCAGGATGTGGCTGGATTGGGCGAGGCTGTGGTCGGTGGTTCAGAAATTATACTACTTGCCGACGATGCCGCCTTTCTGGCATTGAACTTGCGTTCCCGCCGACTGGTAGATAATACACTGGCTACGGGTGAGGTTTATGCTGCCGCCCTGGCTGCTGCTGCCGGAGGTGTCGCTGGACGCCCGGTGGCTGTCCTGGGATTAGGGCCGGTAGGGCAGGCGGCAGTGGGCTGGCTTCACTCGCACGGGGCCCGGCTCATCGTTTATGATAAGGACCAGAGGCGGCAGTCTGATTTTCTGGCGGGGAGGGCAGGCATAAGAGGGGCGGGTAGTGTGGGTGAGATTTTAAGTGAGACCAACCTGGTGCTGGATGCCACCACCTCTTCTAACATTATCAGGGTCGGGGAGCTGAAATGTCGGCTGTTCCTGGCAGCGCCGGGCGTACCTCTGGGCATTGACGAACCTGAGTCAGATATGGTTCAACTTATCCATGACCCCCTGCAACTGGGTGTCGCTGCCATGGCAGTTCAGGCATTAGCCTGATAGGTGGCACCGCAGGAGGTCTTGAACAATTAATGCTACCAAAGTAAAAGATTGATTCTTGCGAGGAGGGAGTTATGGGGAAACTAGGTATTGCCTTTGATTTGGGAACCAGTGGCTTCAGGGGGCAAGCCATTGACCTGGACAATGGGAACAAAATAATCTCTACCGCTATTACTACCCGCCACCCCATGCCAGGGGCTAATGTAATGGACCACCTGCATTTTGCCCTGGAGGTTGGGGTAGCAAACGCCCATGATGTGGCTGTTAATGCTGTCAATCGGGTTATTGACAATCTTAGAATCGAAAAAGATGATGTGGTGCGATTGGCTGTCTGCGGCAATCCTATTCAGCTCTCTATTTTCAGGGAAATGGAGATAAGAGACCTGGCCTATGCTGGGAAAAGCAAGCTGGAAAGTCTGGGGGTAGTCCCCCCGAAAAGAGATGCCCAAATAGTTAAGGCACGGGATGTCAGAGGTCTTGACCTGCCGACTGAAGCAGATGTGTTGGTGCCACCGGCGGTTCGCCACGAGATTGGAGCCGACGCCCTGGCTATGATGATTCAGGCAGGTGTGCTGGAAAGGGAAGAAATCGCCATTGTCACCGATTACGGCACTAACAATGAAATGGCCCTCATAGTAGGGGGAGTCGTTTACACTGGCTCTACGGCTGCTGGGCCTGCCCTGGAAGGGCAACAGATTGAGGATGGCCTATTAGCCCTCCCCGGAGCCATCTCTGATGTCAATTCCCAGGATGGCGGACTTCAGTGTTTTGTCCTTGACCAGGATATGTATGCCCAAAAAGGAGACCTAGTGGACCCTGATTCGGGCAAAGTCCTGGATAAAGGGAGTTTAAAGGCGGTAGGCATTACTGGTACCGGAGTGATTGCCTTACTCAGCCAGGGAATAAACACCGGTCTGATTAAACTTCCCAAAATCAAAACATCCGATAGTAAAATCAAACTTGCCAGCGGTATCAAGTTTACCGAACACGATGTCGAGGAGGCGGGTAAGGCTATTGGCGCGGTCAGGGCGGGGCATGTCACCCTTTGTCAGGCGGCGGGTATAGATATGACCCAAATAGGAACGGCTTATATGTCCGGCGCCTCTGGAACCTATGTCGATGCCCTCAAGGCCCAGCAAATAGGCATGGTACCGTCAACTGTAAAGAGGGTCTTCCAGGTAGGGAACACCTCCCTGGCTATGTCCCGGGATATGGTCAAAAGCGAGGATGAACTGTGGAACATGCAAAAAATAGCCAATGAGATGCGGCAACACCACTGCATGTTTGCCGAGTCCGAGGTTTTTGAGAAGGTCTATGTCCTTGAACTTTCCTTATGGACTCAGGGTATGCCCTTGAAGATGTATCAACAATTTCTGGAAAGATATGGCTACCCTCCCCTCCACGAGGTCGGTGAGCTTCCAGAGGTTATTAAGACGGTGGAGAGGGACATACCAGATTTGGGGGTTATGGGGCTAAAGATTATTCCCGACATCGGGGAACTAAAAGAGATGGCTTTTGAGGGGTGCATCAGCTGCCAGAAGTGCGTCGAGGAATGCCCCGAGGGAGCTCTTTCCCTGGATGAACAGGGGGAGAAGCCTGCCATCGTTATTAACCTAGCCCTGTGTAATGGGGTAGCCTGTATGAGATGTGAAAGGATATGTAGCGAAAAGGTGTTCAACCTGAATAAACTAATTACTTCAGGAGTTAAAGGTCGGCAAAGTAGCTCTTCAGCGGGAGAGGAGAAATGACCATAGACCGGACGAAGGCAGATGCGGTGATGATAGCGGCCTTGAAAAAGGTGAAGGGGCTCGTAGACATCTGCCCTTTTTCTGAAAAAGATAGTCAGCAGGTGTTGAGCATCGAGGATGAGGCCGAAAAGCACTCCCTGATGGGTCTGGGTAGGGTCGCCAACACCGGGATAAGGGAGGTGCTAACTTGTGATTTGGTCTATGTTGGCCTGACTGACAGAGAGTTTGAGTGGGGCTCTCCTTCCCTGATTTTAAAGAAAGGAGAGGAGGTGGTGGGTGAAGAAATTGAGGATGAGGAAGCCATTGCCAGGATGAAAAAAAAGGAAAATGTCTGGTTTATGCTGGATAATTTTGTTATTTATAAGGACAGGATATCTTTTCCTCAGGATATCGCCAAGGATGTCTGCTGTTTTGAGACCCCGAGCCTCCTCGCCGAATGGTGTATCCTGGAGGGGAGCGATTTTTCATGTCGTTCCATTATTTATGCTAGTCCCACCACACCTTGTGATTTATTCTTGAAAAATGGCTATTTTAACGGGGTTGATGTGCGGGGTCAGGGGACTATTCTCATTGGGGTTAAATTGTAGACGGGAAGTTATTTGCCTGTTGACAAAAGTTAGAGTAGCCCCAGATAGTTTTTAATTATGAGCATAACAATGGAGAAAGTAAGGGTTGCCAGCATAGGTGGCTTTTACGCCGTCGGCAAGACTACTGCCATTATGGAACTGGGGAAAAAACTGAGTGGGGAGGGGAAGCGGGTGGCGGTAGTATCTAATGACAAAGGGGCAATCAATGTCGATGGGGAGATGACCAAGCGTCTTGGGTTCGAGGCTGGGGAAATCACGGGAGGATGCATTTGCTTTTACCTCGACCATCTTGGTTACATCATTGATACCATAACCGAGAGGTTTATCCCAGATGTGATGTTCATTGAGCCAGTAGCTTATTTCCTGCCCTCAAAACTGTATGAGGCGTTCCAGAGAAAGTTTGGTGAGACAGTGGACTTGGCGCCGGTAATAATACTGGTTGATGCGCTGCGACTCTTATCCTATCAGGGAGATACTGAGAAGTTACCCTTTATTGAGTCCCGTCAAATAGAGGATGCGGAGGTAGTGGTGATAAACAAGATGGACCTGGTGGCGCCGGACCAGCTCCCAGCGATACAAGCCATCATTCAGCACATTAATCCCAGGGCAAGATTACTTATGATGTCGGCGAAAACGGGGACGGGTTTAGATGAATTATCAGGTATAGTGCTTCGGGGAAGGCATGAAGTTGTTCCCGTTGCTACCATGACCGTGTTTAAGACTTTTGCTAGGTCGGTGACTGAGATAGGGGAGCGGGGGGAGCGGTACGCCATTGAGGTCGAGCGCACTCTTAGCCAATCTGAGCTGAAGGACTTCCTGCGTTACCTGTTAGTGGGGATAGCCGAAAAGGTGCTCGGCATGGAAGGAGATATTAACCATATAAAGGCGATTATCAGCGATGAGAGCTTCTTCCTTAAAGCCAGTTTAGTGAGCTTGGACCAAGAAGTCGATTTCACTGGTGATATGGATACTCTGAGTGGTGGCAGGCTCGTGGTTGACGCCATAGCCAGCAAGTTACCCGAGGACCTTCTATATAGTATGATAATTGGTACCATTCAACAAGTTGCCCCGAGATATGGTGTGAAATTTGAGGAAAAGTAGGGACAAATTATTTATCATTCTTATCACTGGCTGGTAAAGCTTAAACTGGGGTAAATCAACCTTTAAGAGGAGGTATAAAAATATTGAAATTCACTCCAAAACGAAGGGTGTTGACTGCTTTATTGGGAGGGAAAGTTGATGAGGTACCGGCAACCTGCATCGGGGCTTGTGGAGGAAGTGTTACCGTAGAGATTCAAAAAGCGGCTGGAATATACTGGCCTGAAGCCTTTCAAGACCCGGAAAAGATGGCAAATCTGGCTATTGCTAGCCAGGAGATAACTGGACTGGGAAATGTGAACATTGGGTACGAATTCAGTATATTGCCTGAGGTTTTGGGCTGTGAAATTCAGTTCTATGACCGTCATGAACTTAAACCAGCAATGCTACATCATGCCTTTGATAAAGCCGAGGACCTGAAGATGCCAGATGATTTTCTGAAAAGAGGTAGAATTCCAGCCGTAATGGAAGCCATTCGTTTGGCGAGGAGAAAGGTGGGAGATTTTCTCCCGGTAACAAGTTTTGTCTTTGGTCCTTATTCACTAGCTGGTGAGTTAGCCGAGCCAACGAGATTCTTGATGTGGGCAGTAAAGAATCCGGAAAGTGCCAAAAAGTTCATTGATTTTGCCGTGGAAGCCATCATAGAGTATGGCAAGGCACAATATCGTGCTGGCTCTGATGTAATCTCACTTGGCGAGCCTCTGGGAACGCCTGACATAATGGGTCTCAAGACTTTTAGAGAATATATTAAGCCCGCCCTGAAAAAAATCGCCGACAATCTGGGTGGAATAAGAATCCTACATCTGTGTGGGGATGTCGAACCATTTATACCAGACATCGCTGACATTGGTTTTGACGTTATAAGCGTTAAGCAAAGTGTTGACATCGCCCGGATAAAGCCAATCGTAGGTGACGTTAAAATCTTGGGTAATGTTGAATCCAAAGTGGTGCTAACCCATGGTACCGCTGAAGAGGTGAGAGCCGTAGCTAGGAAAGCGCTTGAGGCTGGTGTTACTATGCTCGAGCCTAGCTGTGGTCTTGAAGCATTAATGCCGCTCAATAACATAAAAGTCCTTGTCGAAGAGGCTAGAAACTTTAAACTTAAGGAGTGACTCTGAGTTTTCAGCTAGAGCTATCTGGGCAGAATTGCTAAACAGTGTTAAACTGTGTTCTTGACAATAAGAATATGCCTGTTGTATATTCTACCTGGTAGATAGAGGTGCTTGGTGTTCATATTGTTTGGTATGGGCAGTGAAGTTGGCTTGCATAAACGCTTGCTGGCTGGGCAATAGAGCCAAGTGATGGAAAGAGAGGTGATGGCAGCTAGGTAAAAAAACTTAAAAAGAGGAACGACTATCCACCTGATTTAGGTGTTATTTTAATCAAAAAAGGAGGAGAAAATTGGCTTCAGAGGAGAGAACTAAGGAAATACTAAAAGGGCTTCATGACGCGGTGGTGGCTTTTGATGAGGACAAGGTGGTGGAGCTTAGCCACGCTGCTATAGACGAAGGCGTAGACCCCTTCGTCGCCACAATGGACGGTCTGGCTAATGGGATGGTAGCGGTAGGCGACCTGTACAACAAAAAGGAGTACTTTGTCCCGGAACTCCTGATGTGTGCCGATGCGCTGTATGCTGGCTTGGACATCTTAAAGCCGGCCATCATTGCCTCAGGAAGAAAATCAAAAGTGGCGGGGACAGTAGTCATTGGTGTGGTTGAGGGCGATGTTCACGACATCGGCAAGAACCTGATCAAGATGATGTTTGATGTTGCTGGCTGGAGCGTCTATGACCTGGGAAGGGATGTGCCACTGGAAAAGTTTGTCGAGGAGCAGCTTAAGACTAATTCTGAGATTGTGGCTCTCTCAGCTATGATGACGACTAGCATGCTGGGCATGCCGGTGGTGATAAAGAAGATAAGGGAGAAAAATCCCAAGTGCCGTATTATGATAGGCGGTGCTCCGATAAACCCAGATGTAGCTAAAAAATATGATGCTGATGGATATGCAGAAAGTGCTGGGACGGCGGTTGATGAAGCGATGAAGCTGATTGCAATGCTGAAGGAAGAAGAGGCAGCAGCTAAGAAATAGCCCACAAAAGAGAGGGGAAATAAGACAAGAGGGAATGGCGTATAAAGTAGCTCGCTACCTGCTGAAAGTAGTTGACGCTTCTATTAATAGGAAAGGGGTAGTGGCGCATAGTTAATTTTGGCGCCGGGTACATCGGTGGTTATCGGGCTCTTAACTGTCCAACACCTTTTGAGAGTTTTAGCAAGCTTTTTCCCAATGACATTCTCTACGGGAACGTTGAGCCAGCGGTTTTTCAGGTAGGCACGGCTGCTGATGTCTAGGAAAGTTGCTGAAAAGCCATTGAGATTGGGAAGAAGCACAAACCGGGTTTTACACTAGAACCAGGCGGCGAAATGCTACCGAGGGGGAGTTTGTATGATGTTCGGCAGATGGACAGGGTAGGCAGAGGTTTAGGCGGTTTTGCCGTCCATCAGTAGGGGTTAGAATAGAGGAATATGGATGACCAGGGTAATCGTTAAGTCGGGTATCTGTGGTTTTATCAGCACTGTAGAGGTTGACAGAGTTGACGATGAGAGCTTTAAGGTCGTAATTACCAGCGGCTGTGAAATGGTAACTGAGCTGGGCGAATCACTGACAGAGATAGACGAGGGAGAGGTACTTAAACGGCACGTAGACACTGAAGTTTATAAAGCTGCTTCAAGGTGTAAGTTGCATACTACCTGCCCCGTTCCCATGGCTGTCCTTAAGGCAATCGAGGCTGAGGCTGAGCTAGCTCTACCTCGTGATGTGGTGGTGATATTCGATATTATGCATAAGTAGTGTGCCATCAAAAATATAAAAAATACAAATAGAAAGGAAGGGAACGATGACGGAACAGGGGAACCAAATGCACAAGGTTATCTTTACTCCATCGGGTCGTAGAGGCGATATCGAAGACGGAGTGAACCTCAAGGAGGCTTCGGAGAAACTGGGGGTAGGTATTGAAGGCACTTGCTCTCAAAAGGGTACCTGCGGCAAGTGTAAGGTCAGGATAGAAGAGGGGTTCTTTGAGAAATACCATATTGACTCAAGCGGGAGTCATCTCAGTCCAATAAACGAAACGGAGAAGGAGAAGTTTATCAGTGATAGGGAGGCGAAGGAAGGTTACCGGCTGGCTTGCCAGGCTTGTATCCACGGTGATGTTATGGTCTTCGTCCCTGAGGAGAGCCGGCTGGCCAAGCAGATTGTGCGCAAGGCAGCCAGGGAGATACCATGGCTTGAGGTAAACCCAGCGGTGAAGAAATACCATTTGGTACTGCCGGCAGCGACATTTTATGACCCCCTCCCTGACTTTGAGCGGATATGTAACGCGCTTAATGAGCAGTATGGAGTATCGAAGCAACTCGACCTTGACTATCAGGTACTGAAGACTATGCAGGACAGGGTGCGAAAGATTGGTGGGAAATATGCCGAAAAGTGGGAGGTAACCGTATCGGTATGGATGGATAAAGAAATTATCTTGATAGAGCCGGGAAATGTGGAAAAGGCTTATGGTATAGCTTTTGATATCGGCACCACCACGGTAGTTGGTTACCTGTGTGACCTGTCCACTGGCGAGGTAGTAGCCACCGAATCCATGATGAACCCGCAGACAATTTACGGTGAAGATGTGATGGCGCGTATTACCTATAATATGACCCACGAGGACGGCGCGTCGACAATGCAGGATACCATCGTTAAGGGTCTGAATGAAATCTGTGGGAGAGCTGCCCTTAAGGCAGGCATCAAGCGGCGGGATATCATTGACATGACCGCAGTCGGCAATACTTGTATGCACCACCTGTTTATGGGTGTTGATACCGAGTATATCGGCATGGCTCCTTTCCCGGCAGCGAGACACCACTCGGTAAATTACAAGGCTAGAGACCTGGGACTCAAGATAGCCCCGGGGGCTTATGTCCATGTTCTTCCTATTGAGGCTGGCTTTGTCGGGGCGGATAATGTCGGCGTGCTCCTCTGCGAGAAGCCTTATGAGCAGGATAGTATGGAGCTCATCATCGACATCGGCACTAATGGCGAGCTGGTTTTGGGCAACCGGGAAAAGCTCATTTCTTCCTCCTGTGCCACTGGGCCGGCGTTTGAAGGAGCCGAGATGAAGTTCGGGTGTCGTGCCGCTCCGGGGGCTATTGAGAAGATAAAGATAGACCCGGTTACCAAAGAGGCTGACTTCAAGGTTATCGGCAGGGAGGAGTGGAATACAGAAGCGGAGGAAAATCTAGGAGCTAACGGTATCTGCGGCTCGGCAATAATTGATGTTGTGCCTCAGTTGTGGCTGGCGGGTCTGGTAGCCACGAATGGTGTTCTTACCAAGGAGTCAGACAATCCTCGTATACGCCTTGACGAGAAGGAGCAGGCCGAGTATGTAATTGCCTGGGCAAAAGAAACCTCCATCGGGCAGGACATCACAGTTAACCAGGCTGATGTGAGGGCTATCCAGCTAGGCAAGGGGGCGATGTATTCCGGTGCCAAGATAATGATGCGTCGCTTGGGCATTGAAAAAATTGATAAGGTCGTTCTGGCGGGAGCCTTCGGCAGTTTTATTGACAAGGTATCGGCGGCGGTTCTGGGAATGTTCCCCGGTTGTGATATGGAGAATGTCTATTCCGTGGGTAATGCTGCCGGTGATGGCGCCCGCGTTGCCCTTATGGATAAAGACCAGAGGGATGAAGCCGACAAAATCGCTAGGATGGTGGAATATGTGGAGTTGACTGTGGAGACGGATTTTGACAAGATTTTTGGTCAGGCTATGTGGTTGCCCCATATGAAGGATAAGTTCCCTCACTTAGAGGACATTCTTAGTCAGAGAGCAGAGAAATAAACTCCAGAAAGGAGGTATATTGGTGATGCTTAAATATAACTTGGAACAGAAGGTTTTTAACATTGGTGGCATCAAAGTGGGTGGGCAACCGGGACAGAATCCCCCGGTTTTATTTTGGAATATGTTCCAGAAGGGGGATGTGCTCCTTGAGAGTAGAAAGGAGCGTAAGTTTGACAGAGCGAAGGCTACAGAACGTATCCACGAGATGGAGCGTCTGTCTCAGGAGACAGGCGTGCCCGGTATGGTGGTTATGGTAGCTAACAAGACGGATGAGATGAAGGTGTGGGTTGATTTTTACACCAGTGTGACCGACTTACCCTTCGGTGTCGACATCTGGGTGGCAAAGACGAGAATTGCGGCAACGCGTTATATAGCTGAGCTAGGACTGATGGACCGCTTTCTTTATAATAGCATTACTCCCTGGGATGAGGATATTGAAGGTCAGGTAGCGGAACTCAAGGAATTGGGTGTAAAGCATGTGGTCGTTCAGGCGTTTGATGTGGAGGATATGGGACCCAATGGACGAGTCTCGGCGCTCCAGAAGCTGCTACCCCTGGTGGAGAAAGGGAATTTCGAGAGCATCCTGGTAGACACAGCGGTGATGGGCTTACCGCTCACCGCCTTCTCCTTGATAGGTAATCGTCTGGTCAAGGAGAAATTTGGGCTACCGGTGGGCTGTGCTCCGTCCAACGGCACCTATATGTGGAAGAAGTCTGTGGGTGAGGAGGGTGCCAGCAAGTTTCCGGCTGTGGATGCTGCTATGCAGGCAATAACTGCTATAGAAAGCGACTGGATATTGCCTGGTCCTATGACTGCTCTGGAGCGAATCTACCCCGCGGTGGCAACAGCTAGTAGCATGCTGGCTGCCAGGGCCTATGCTGAGGGCGCACCCTTACCCACTGAGGGTCATCCTTTGAACCTACTGTTCCCTAAGGTAGTAGAGCAATTATTAGGAAAGGAGGAGGAAAAATAATATGGCAACAGAACTTAATTCTAGAGAACGAGTGATTCGATTTCTCAAGAAGGAAAAGGTAGACCGCATTCCCTGTTTCACTGGTATGGGGAATGTGCTGGTAGAAGAGGTAGAGCGCCTTGGCTTGCTTTTTGGAGACCTGCACCGAGATGCTTATAAAATGGCAATGGCGGCAGCGGCCACATACCCAGCCACTGGGTTTGAGTGTGCCGTAGTTCCCTATGATTACCACCTAGAGGCTGAATCATTAGGCTCCGTACCTGAGTTTTACGAGGCGAAGAAAGAAAGAATCATCTACCCCACTATGAAGCATGAATTGACGGAGAAACTGGTGGATCTGGACCTTGAGGCGCTAAAGAAGAAAAAGCCATCTGGGGCAGGCAGAATACCTGTGGTAGAAGAGGCGCTTCGCCTTTTGAAAAAGGAGGTGGGTGGCCAGGTAGCAATCGGCGCTTACATTCTGGGTCCCTACGGCGTGGCGGGAGCGGTAGATACTGTTGTTGACCTATCTAAGATGGTACTGAAGAATAGAGACATGGTGCACCAGCTACTGAAGGTTCTGACTGACTACCTTGCTCAGGAGGTTAAACTTTACCGAGAGGCTGGTGCTGACTATGTGTGCGTCCGTGAGATGACATGCGCCACTGAGCTATTAAGCCCGAAGACGTACGAGGACCTGATATTGCCTCATTTGCAGGACTTGTTCTCCCAAATAGACCACCCCAGGATTCTGCATACCTGTGGTGACACGGATGACGATATAATATACATGATTAAAACCGGGGCTGATTTTATCTCCGTAGAGCAGAAGAATCATATCCGTCAATCAAGGGAGAAAATGGAGGGTAGTGGTGTTCGCCTCATGGGGAACTTGGATGTTTACCAATTGCTGGCGATGTCAACACCGGAAGAGATTGACCAGCAAGTGAAGGCAGCTATTGGGGAAGGCGTTGATGCGGTATGGCCCGCCTGTGATATTTGGCCAGAGGCGCCGGTGAAGAACATAAAAGCGATGGTGGAAGCTGCCAAGAAATACAGCGACGCCGAGAACCCGGTCCCGGGGACTCTCTGGGCTAAGTGAAGACGACTATTGTCGAGGCTGTCACTACCGTTATGGTCGGGGTGTAATATCTGATGATTGTGTCCACGGAGGACATAGAGGCACTGGCGGCAGTAGCAAAATAAAGCATGTAAATCTTGGGTAATAGCTGGTAAAATTTGCCAGCAGTGGTTTAACTATATTGCTCTCAAATATGCTGAACCGCATGTTTGAAATACGGTATGCAGGAAAGGAACAGTATGAACACAGAACTTAGTTCCAGGGAACGAGTGCTCAGACTTTTTAGAGGGGACAAAATAGACCGCATTCCTGTTTTCAGTGGTCTGGGGAACGTAACAGTAGATGGACTTAATAAATGTGGCTGTAGATTCACAGATGTTCATAGTGATGCGCACAAGATGGCGAGTGCGGCTGCATCTACATTCCAGTTATTTGGTTTTGAGTGTGCCACAGTTCCTTTTGACTTCGGGATTGAACCCGAGGCCTTGGGCTGCGAGGTTAATTTCTACCCTCATTTTGAAGGTGTTATCTACCCCACCATAAAACAGAATCTAGCTGAGCATATAGAGGATGTGACTGTCAATGTCCCCTCGGATTTAGCCAAGGCGGGAAGGATACCTGTAGTAACCGAAGCGATTCGCCTGTTAAAAGAGGAAGTAGGCGAGCAAGTAGCAGTAGGAGCCATAATTCTAGGATCCTATACCTTAGCCGGTCAGGTCACCGACCCCGGGCACATGGCTAAGGTGGCATTTAAGAAGCCAGATATAGTCTGTAAGTTGCTGGACATTCTGGATGAGGTTGAAATCGAGACCGCCAGGATTTATAAAGAAGCCGGCGCCGATTATATAACTGTCCATGAAATGGCAGCCGGAGGAGACATATTAAGCCCGCGTATGTTTGGAAGTGTAGTCCGGCCTCATCTGGAACGAATCATTGCCGCTCTGCCGTCGCCCAAGGTTCTGCATATGTGTGGTGATACCGATGGCATTGTTGACCAGATGGCAATCTGTGGGGCTGATGCCATCAGCGTAGAGCAAAAAAACCATATAGCCGAATCTCGGCAGAAGGTGGGACCTGATGTGCTCATCTTTGGGAATATTGACACTTCCAAAGTGATGGTGGAAGGCAAGCCTGAGAATGTTGACAGTGCTGTGAAGCAGGCTATCGCCGAGGGGGTCAATGCGGTATGGCCCGGATGTGACCTCTGGCCGACTGCACCTAAAGAGAACATGGAGGCGCTGGTGGCAGCGACGATAAAATATGGAAAGCTGGGGTGATAGTCGCTGAGGTTTGCTGACAACTGTAGCTGCGGCTAGCACTTTTATTCATATGGAGTTTGTATGGCGTTTGATATGTCACAAAGGAATCTTGGCTCTTTCATAGCATCCATGTGCCGGAAGGCAGAAGCCCTGGGAGCATCCCAGGCAGTAGCCTTGTCAGTTGACGATGTAGTACTGGATGAGAGGACAAGGCTAAAGTGTCTGGTGCCCGTCTGCCCCGACTATGGCAACCTAATGTGCCCCCCTAACCTGCCGCCGATATCGAAATTCAGGGAGATACTTAGCTGCTATCACAGCGCTATTCTGATAAAGATGGTTATTCCATTGCCTGGTCTGTCCAGGGACAGTGGAGAGGAAAGGGAAGAGACGCCGGGAGCACCAACGCCGGAGGAGATGACCATCATCGACGATGCCCAGAAGAAGCTTCACGGGGTAGTTAACCGCATAGAAGCTCTCTGTTTTGCCGCAGGATACCGTTTCGCCGCTGGCCTTCTAGGGGGTACTTGCTGCTTATGTGAGGAATGCGTTGGCATCAGCTCTGGATTACCTTGTCGTCACCCTCTCAAAGCAAGACCAGCAATGGAGGCTATGGGCATAGATGTGGTGGCTACTGTTCAAAAGGCGGGGCTTTTCCTGAGCTTCGGTCAGGATGAAGGCAGGAGCTGGGTAGGCATGGTCCTTGTCGACTGACCTCGGTGCACATCATCAGGGCAAGGAGGCTAAGGTGGGTGATGCCAAAGGTACAAGAGAGACTACTGGCCTGGTAATTGTCAATACCGGCAGAGGGAAGGGTAAGACAACAGCAGCTCTGGGCGTGCTCCTCAGAGCCTGGGGTCGGCAGATGAAGGTGGTCATGTTCCAGTTCATAAAGACTTCGAGGAGCGACTGGGGTGAGCACCGGGCAGCACAGCAGATGGGAGTTGAGATATTCCGAGCCGATGTGCCTCCTTTTGACAAATCTGTCCCGGAAGGCAAGTGTCAAGCCATCAAGCTATGGGACTTGGCCAGAGAGAGAATTAACTCCGGGTCTTATGATATAGTGATTCTAGATGAACTCAGCTATCCCCTTAAATACGGTTGGCTATCTGCGGAGGAAGTGCTTGAGGTGTTAAGGCATCGTCCCAAGGAAATCCATGTAATCGTTACCGGGCGGGATATTCCCCAAGAGTGCATTGATTTTGCCGACCTGGTGACTGAGATGCGGGAGGTGAAGCATCCCTTTCACCAGGGCATTAGGGCACAGCCAGGAATTGAATTTTAGCCAGCAGTAGGCTCAAGGCGGGAAGTGATATCTCCGGTGTTTATATCCTTCCCAAGCCAACGAGAGAGCGGTAACTGTTCACTGGGGAAGGGGGTGAAAATTGTATTATAGTCAGAGCCAGAGTTTGTAAATATTTAATAGTAAGGAAGGAGGACTAAAATGACAGGTAAAGAACGTATAATGGCAGTACTGAACCATCAAAAGCCGGATAGGATGCCCTGCTTTGGTGCCAACTCCACCGTAACCTACGAACAGATGGAAAAGGTTCAGGCCTTTTGGCCTGAAGCGCATGAAAATGGGGAACTGATGGCTAAACAGGCGCTGGGGGCCTATACTATTCTCGGCTTTGATGCGGTAAGGGTGCCATTCTGCCAGACCTTTGAGGCTGAGGCTCTTGGTTGTAAGGTAAAGTCCGGCAAAACCAAGGGTATCCCTGGTATTGACCATCCACCAACCGCCTATACACTGGATGATACCCCGGTGTTTCCCGATGACTTTCTGTCACGAGGTAGGATACCGGAACTGCTCAAGGCGGTTAAAATCCTCAAGAAGGAAGTGGGGGATGAGGTAGCTATTGTCGCCGGGATTATCGGTCCCTGGACCATTGCTGGTTCTCTCTTAGACACGACAGTAATACTGAAAGCCAGCTTTAAGCAACCGGAGAAGATTCCCCCCTTCTTGGAAGTAAGCGAAAAGGCGGGAACCATGCTGGCCAACGCCCTTATTGATGCCGGCGCCGACATCATTGTCAATGAGGATATGACTGCTTCTCCCGACCTCATAATACCCAAGAGTTACCGGGACTTGGAGCTTGGATACCAGAAAAAGCAGTTCGCCGCCATAAGAGTTCCCAAGATACTTCATATCTGCGGTAAGGTGGATGCCATTGTAGAGTGGATGGGGCAGACCGGTGCTGACATCTTGAGCATAGAACCTGATGCTGATGTCAAGTTAGCCAGGGAAAAATGTGGACCGGATATGATACTTATGGGCGGGGTGGATGTGAAGAATACACTGTTTATGCAAAATGCAGAAACGGTAAGAGCGGAAGCCGAAAAGTCTATAGGGCTGGGTATCCAGATGTTGGCTCCGGGCTGCGCTATAGCCCCGGGCACACCAGAGGAAAACCTTCTGGCTATGGTGGATGTCGCCAAGCATCATTAAAGTTAATCAAAACTATGCTACTTATAGGGCGAAGCCCTATCGGAAATATTCATGTTCCGGTGGGACTTTGCCCTGTTGTTTGAAAGAGGTTAGAGATTATACTGGGCTGGTTTTATCAACACCGGTAAGCCAGCAACCATGAGGTAAATCTCGTCAGCCCGCTGTGCCAGGGCTTGGTTTGCCCTGCCCAGTAAATCGCGATAAAGCCTGCCCACTGTATTAGCCGGCACCAAGCCCAGACCAACCTCGTTGGTAACGATAATGAAGCTGGCATCAACCTGGTCAATACACTCTACCAGCTCATTAATCTCAGCAGTAAGGTTTTCCTCAATAAGGGGGGCATCAATTTGCTCACCGCTCTGGTGGCTATACTGACCAAAAGTATTATTCACCAGAAGGGTGATACAATCTATAATTACCACCTTAGCCCCACCGAGTCTCTGGGGAATCTGGCTGCCTATATGTGTGGTAGCTTCAAGGGTGCTCCAAGCTGCTGGTCTTGACTTCTGGTGTTGCTCGATGCGTTGTCGCATTTCTTCATCACCAGCCTCAGCGGTAGCTACAAAAAGCACTGATTGTCCTGACTTCAGGGCAAGCTCCTGGGCAAAATGGCTTTTGCCACTGCGGGCGCCACCAATTATTAGAGTGTTTATCTACCTCACCCCCTTCAAGCTTTCCTTCTTCACTTGGCTCTCAAATCAGTGTCCAAAATCTCTAGAAACCAGTGTTCGTCTCTAAAAACCTTTCTCGTTTCCAGGATTTCTATCCGCTGCTTAAATAGAGGACCATCGGTAACAAAGGTATGATACTCCCCGGATTCACCGCAGGGAGTAATGTTCTTTGTTTCTCTTAGTTCATCTAAATGTTTTAAGAAATCCAGGTCAACCTTCCGCCCCAGCCACTCTTCACCAAGCAGGTCTGACTTGGTCACAACTATAATTGTCTCAAACCCCAAATTTATGAAGTCTCTCAGTATTTTTTCCTGGTTCTCTCCCCATAAGGGTAAATGGGGGGTAATATCTACTGCCTGGCATACTCTTTCAATCCATTCTCGGTGTTCATTAAAGTCAATATCGCCAAAGACACCCCCGTCAACCCCCTCCTGCTTGAAGGCGCGGAGCATATTTTTAAACTCGGCTTCATAGTTGTCTCTGGTAGCCCGATGCTGAACCAGTGGAATTCCTATAGCCTGTGACTGCACCTGTAGTAATTCGGGAGATTGTCCGTGGCTCCATGACCGCTTACCGTCATCAGTTATCATATTTGCCAGGTAGCGAACTTTTAGACCGTTGATAGTTGCTCGGTAACAGGCAAAGCAGCTATCTTTGCCCCCGCTCCACGAGGTAAAAACCTGATTCATATTACTCACCTTACTCCCTATAGTATTGACCTTTCTATGTTAAATGGGAAACATCGTTTAATAGGCTCACTATTGCTCCCTGGGAATGGGTTTCCACTATACTGAGCGAAGCTAAATCAAGACGAAACTGCCGCCAGTGACATAACTCCAGGCCTAGAATATGGCATAACAGCAGTCGCAGCGGTCCGGCGTGAGCCACAATAAGTATCGCTTCCTCCGGAGTATGTTTCTCCAGTCGGCTTAAGAATTTACTTACCCGGTTATTAAACCTATCAAAGTTTTCGCCATCGGGAAACGAAAGACTGAGGCTCCGGCTAGCCCAGGTTTGAGCTACCTCGGGGTAAAGCTGGCTAACCTCGTCAAATGTCAGCCCCTCAACCTTGCCGAAGTTAACTTCGTTCAGCTCGGCACAGGTGGTAACATCCAGCTGGTGCTCGGAGGCAATGGTCTTAGCCGTTACTGAAGCCCGCATCAGGTTACTGGTATAGATAGCATCAATCTTCTGTGTTGCCAGTCGGTGGCGCAAGCTCTCAGCCTGCCTGAGTCCGAGGGCGCTCAGCTTAACATCACTCTGCCCCCAGTACCTTAGACCACTGCCTGCTTCGGTATCACCGTGTCTTACCAGAAATAGTCTAGACAATTATACCTCCGAACTAGGTTAATCCCAACCACTGGTTGTGAGCCAGCAGGACTACAATAATTAGGACGCAGACCTCGGCTACCTCATTTATAGCCCCGTAGGTGTCACCAGTAAGACCAGAAAACTTACGCTTGAAATAGGCTCCCATGATTATCACTATGACCCAGATGCTAACTATTATAGCAGGTTCTACCAGATAGAAGTAGTTTATGTTTGCCAGCCAAGCCAGACCGATAGCTATTGTCAGGGTTATGAATGTAGCCATGGTAAACCTTGTCCAGTCAGAAGCCTGCTTACGCTCCTTCCCTAAACCTGATGGGCTGGCCGAAGGATAGGCACAAATAGCATAGACCATTGCCCAGCGACTTATTACCGGCATAAGCACCAGAGTCGACATTAGTAAAGGCTCGGGCACACTATTCAGTGAGATATATTTAGCCAGGATTAGGCAGCAGGCGCCAATAACACCAAAACCGCCAACCCGACTGTCACGCATTACCTGCCATCTTTCTTCAGGAGTCTTGTGACCACCTATCCCGTCACAGGTATCAACGAAGCCATCTAGGTGCAATGCGCCACTAATTATCACTAGATAAACAATCAGCACCACATTAACTACCGCCGAAGGTAAAATAAGCCTCAAAAGCCAACTGAGCCCGGCTAGAATTAGACCAATAACCAAGCCGACCACGGGGTAATAACCCACGGAGCGGACAAATTCCTCCTGACTAGCGTCACGCCCCCAGGGCAATGGTATACTGGTTAGAAACCGAATTGCGGCCAGTAACGCCAACTTTACTGCTCTTCCTTCTCTGATACCTCAGCCTCAGCAAAGGTGGACATCTCAGCCAGCAGCCGGGCTGAAGTCTCAGCCAGAAATATTCCCAGGGCGGCGCCGGTGCCCTCACCCAGGCGCATGTCCAGACTGAGCAAGGGCTTGAGCCCAAGATGTTCCAGTAGTAACCGATGACCTGACTCCGCCGAAAGGTGGGCGGCAATGAGGTAGTCCTTTAACCCTGGTGCTAGCGCAGTGGCAATGAGAGCGGCGGCTCCTGATATAAAGCCATCAATAACTACCGGAATGCGGTGAGCCCCCGCTCCCAGCATCACTCCGGCTAAGCCGCCAATCTCAAAGCCACCTATCTTGGCGAGCACGGTTAAAGGCTGTTTGGGGTCAGGGTGATTTACCGCCAGAGCCCTGGTTATTACTTCTACCTTATGCGTCAACTGTTCATCAGTTATGCCAGTGCCTCTACCAGTCACCGCGGCCACTGGTTTTCCCGTGATGACGGCACAGATAGCGGCACTGGGGGTAGTATTACCGATGCCCATATCGCCAGTGCCGACTATATCCAGACCCTTAGCCACCTCGTCTTTTACTATTTCAATTCCAGTCTCTATCGCCGTTACCGCCTGCTCCTCAGTCATCGCCGCACCAGTAGCTATATTCCGGGTGCCAGGGGCAACCTTTCTGGATAACAGATGAGGGTCGGGTGCCAGCTCGGATGCCACCCCCATATCAACCACAATAATTCTGGTGCCAACCTGGTGGGAAATCACATTTATCCCGGCTCCACCACCGAGGAAATTATAAACCATCTGGGCGGTAACCTCCTGCGGCCAGTTACCGACCTTCTCTGCCACCACCCCATGGTCACCAGCCATAGTAATAATGGCTTTGTGCCTGATTTGAGGTAGAGGCTTACCTTGAATACCAGCCAGTTGGATAGATAGTTCTTCCAGCCTGCCCAGGCTGCCTTGCGGTTTGGTCAGCATGTCCTGCCGGGCTTGAGCCTGAGCCATTACCTCTTTATCCAGAGGTTTTATCATTCCGATTGTATTGGACAGAAGTTCTGACATCCTCTTCCTCCTTTATAGTCTTGTATTGTTCAAGTATCACTGTCCAGTTTTCTATTATATCAGACAATAGCCCTACATCTCTACGCTTCTCGCCTCCTCACTGCGTCGATTTCTTCCAGAAGGCAGTCCAGTTTCCTCAGTCCACCCTCGGGGTCGGAATTTTGAGCCATTACCCATTCCCTCAGCTTGGTGATAGCCCGACCTGATTGGATTATCTCTTGTGCCAGGATGAAGCCTTCCCTGAGACCTTTAGCCTGTCCCATCAGGTAAAAAATGGGAGCAGCATTAAGGCAGGTAATTTCGTGCCTTGAGCCGCGGTCGTAACCGGTTAATATTCTCAGGAATTCTAATGCTTCCTTCTTCCGGTCGGCGAAGGGATGAATGGCATGCCCGCTGGAGCGTTGAATACTGAAGTCTTCCGGCCTGATAGTGTAGGTTGTAATCTCCCCGCTCTCAGTCAGTTCAGCGATAACCGTCTCCCCCAAGGTTGAGATTTCATCCATACCCTTTATTCCATCCCCGTTGCCACCGTGAACCACCAGGGCTTTTATATAGCCGATTTCCCTCATTGCTTGAGCCACTGGCTCGACCAGGTCTTGGGAGTATACACCTCTTACCCCGTAGCGGGGTAGAGCTGGATTAGCCAGGGAACCGGCGATATTCAGGGTGGTGCCAAAGTGAATCTGGGACAGGATACGGAACAGCGCCTGGGGATGGACTTTAGGACTCATGCCATTGAAGATACCAATTCCCACCTTTTCAATGCTCTGCTTAACAATGTCAAGGTCACACTCAACATCAACCCCTACCGCTTCCAGGATGTCAATGGCGCCGCAGGTAGAGGTAAGCGCTCTGGCGCCGTGCTTGGCCAGGTAAACGCCGCCAGCAGCGGCAACAATGGCAGCGGCGGTGCTGATATTAAAAGTCTTGAACGAATCCATACCGGTGCCGCAGTTTTCAACCAGAGGTCCGGGCACTATCGGTGAAACCTTTTCGGTATCAAGCTCATAGATAGCCTCCCAGGCGCCGGCAATTTCCTCAGCCGTCTCCCCCTTGGCGGTGAGTGCTATCAGGAAAGCCCCTTGCTGCAAATCTGGCTGCTCGTTTAAGAGCACCTGGCGAAACATGTCCTTCGCCTCTCCACGGGCAAGGTCTTTTCCAGTGACGATAGCAGCCACCCTGGTGCCAAAAACCTTTAGCTTGTCGTCCAACATTTTAGCCTCCTTTCTTAAAAGAATGTGATGACGGCTTTCAGTCCTTCCCGATTTGCCACATATTCCATGCCCTCCTCTATTTCATCCAGCGGTAGTCGCTTGGTGATAAGCCAGGCAACCGGCACCTTGCCCGAAGCTATCAATCTGAGCGCCGCTGTGTTCTGGGCGGCAGTAGAGCCGTAAGCACCAACGATGGTGAGTTCCCTATAGTGCATCAGGTTGGTATCTAGAGGAATTTGAGCTGTCTCCGGGGGCAATCCTGAAAAGAGACAGAGCCGTCCCCTGGGGGCTAAAAGCTCGGGTAAGGAAGCGACCATAACCTCGGAACTGGCGATGAGGATGACATCAACCCCTCGGCCTCCGGTCTCCTCGTTAACTACTGCCTTGATACTCTCCCCATTTATGTCAATCTTTCGGTCAATGTCTGCCCGCCCGGTCATTGAAAGGCGAGTCGGTAAGCGTTCAGCAACCAGCACTCGTGAGGCTCCCCTGGCCCGAGCCAGCATGGCGTGAAGCAGACCTATTGGCCCGGCACCTAAGATGAGCACGGTATCACCCTCAGCGACACCGGCTAGTTGCTGTCCATTTAGGCAACTGGCTAACGGCTCGGTCAAGGCTGCCTCTTCATAGCTAACTCCCCCAGGTATAAGGTTCACTCCGTTACCAGCAACACTCTGCGGCGGCACTAGCAGGAACTCGGCAAAACCGCCGTCATGATTAAAACCAATAATTCCGATGTGCTCACACTGGTTGTCGATACCCCGCCGACAGAATGGGCAGTGGCCACAGCATATGCCAGGGAAAATCTGTACCTTATCACCGGCTTGGAACATGTCACCCTGGGCGCGGCTCTCAACCACCACCCCCGTGACTTCATGTCCCAGTATGCGGGGGTAGTTCGCATCCCGGTGACCGCGCTGGAACATCTTTACATCGGTAGTGCAGATAGAACATGCCTGAGTTTTCACCACAAGACCACCATCGGGGCATAGTGGCGTTGCCACTTCGTCTAGCATCAGGTGCCCGGGGGCTTTCAAGATAGCTGCCTTCATAAGCTGTCCCTCCAGTAAATACAAAAAATCCCTAAACTAGATTTAGCTTAGGGATTTTCATCCAATAATAGAAAAACCCCTAAACCAAACTCGGCTTAGGGATTTGCCATCTCCCTTAGCCCTTTTCCCCGAGGCTTAATCAACTTGTTGGCAGGTCTTCTGGCTCTTAGATCATCCTACTCCTTGACGCCTTCCCGTTTTGCTCAAGCAAAACAGTGGCACTGTATCAAGTTTCGTCCCTAATCACAGCGGCGGGACCGCACCCGACTTTCACGGGTTTCCCTTTTAAGCTTCTATTTCAAAGCACCGACAAGTGCTCTTGTTAAAGAGTCAATATAGTTTATCAAATAATTTAGAATTTGTCAACCAGTAGTGGCACCTAGTTCTCCCTTGCTCTTCAACGCTTCTATGGTAGCGATGAGCTTCTGGCACTCAGGCATGGTCCGCGGCGCAATACGTATATACTGGGGCAAGCCAAAAGAAGTGCAATCGCGAACCAGCATGCCCTGTCGGAGCAAGGCGGTGTGAAAAGCTTTGGCATTGGCTACTTCTACCAGGAAGAAATTTGTCTTTGATGGAACTACAGTGAAGCCGAGTCGGCAGAGCTCGTCGGTGAGGAACTGCTTTGCCTGCCTAATCTTGGACTCACACCGCTTGAGATGCTCGGTATTCTTTAGCGCGATAACCCCTGCCTTTTGAGCCACTACATTGACATTCCACGGGGAACAGACCTTACGTAGATTCTGGATAATCTCCTGACTGGCGATGGCGTAGCCCAAACGCAGTCCAGCTAAAGCATAGTCCTTAGTCATAGAACGCAGAATAATCACATTGCCTCGGGAAATCAGGTCGGTGGAGAGCCAGCTTCCCTCAGTAAAAGCAATGTATGCCTCATCCAGGATGAGCAAACTATCCCTGCTGGAATCTAAGACCATCTCGACCTGTGGCTGAGAAAGGTATTGACCAGTGGGGTTATTGGGATTACAGATAAAAATTCCTCTGGGGTGGCGTCGCCTGATGGTGCTTACTGTCTCCTCCATCCTCAAAGCAAAGTAGTCTTCAGCTTTTCCCCATTGCTTGAGAATCTTGGCGCCGACCACCTGGCAGGCAATCTCATATTCACCGAAGGTTGGCTCCAGGATTAATACTGAATCGCCACGTCTAAAGTAAGTGGTAGCAATGAGCCTGATGAGTTCCATGGAGCCGCTTCCGGCCAGGATATTATCGGGAGCTACCCCTAGTTTTTCTGAGAGGCAATGCTTAAGCTCGGTTGACTCAGAGTCAGGGTAACGGTCAATGACAACGGTGTCAAAAATCTCCTTTATCCCCGACGGGGGTGGGAAGGGGTTGGAGTTGACACTAAAATCAATAACTTCCTCGGGAGTAAGCCCCATAGTCTCAAGCTCAGCCCAATTTGGTCCGCCATGAGGACAAACTTTCAGATTTTCTACTTCGGGTTTAGGTTTAGGTAGTAACGACAAAGCGAATCACCCCCACTGAGATACATGTCAGGCTCCACAGCAAAGCCACTACCACCATCACCTGAAGCGAAGCGCCAATTGTCTCCGGTGACAGTGGGTAGTGGTTATCACCTAATTTGTAGTGTCCTATCTTTTCTAGCTGCACCCCCAGGCTGCCGGCAGCAGCGCTCATTGCCCAGCCGGCATTGGGGCTTTGTGTCTTATTGTGGTCACGAAGCATAACTCGCCACGCCCCTGATATGTCCTTTTGGCATAGCCCGGCGGCGATAACTATCATTAAGGCGGTGAGCCTTGCCGGGATAAAACTAATCACATCATCCAGCCTGGCGGCAAACTTACCTACATATTCCCATTGCCCATGGTAACCTATCATGGTGTCAGCAGTATTTACTATCCTGTAGGCTATAGCTCCAGGCACCCCGAGGAGAAGAAAGTAAAATAGGGGAGCCACAAAGCTGTCACAGGTGCTCTCAGCCACTGATTCCACGGCAGCCGACACTAATAGTGGCTGGGGCAAATTCTTGGTATCACGACTGACTAATGAGCGCAGGGCAAAGCGTGCTTCATTCAGCTCATCATTCATTAGAAGCCCCTTGACCTTAAGCGCCGCTTGTCGCAGTTCCCTTAAACTAAAGGTGGATTTGAGGAGCACTCCCCCCATAATTACATAGGCGACAAAGTTAAGGTTTTTTAGATAGAAGAGTATAAAATAGGTCGGAGCGACAAATAATCCGGTGGCGACCAAGGTTATCCCAACCCCATAGATAAACTGAACCCGCGGACGGTGGTTAACACCACCCCTCCCCAGAAAGGCAATGACCTTCCCCATCCATACCACAGGGTGGATGGCGCGGGGCGGTTCACCCAGGACCAAGTCAATAGCCAGTGCCAGAGCCAGTATTATCAAAATATCCATGCCCGTTTAATCCTGAACCTGCCAATAATGTTGCTAATCTAATTCCCTTCCACTTTAAGCAGGCTCAATATACCATGGCATCGGCACGAAACGCCAATGGCTAATGAGTAGGGTGGGGTGAGGCTTGCCAGATAGTTTAATGTCTTTTTCACCTCTGCCCCCACTACTCCTCCCGCCCCATCAAATTGATGACTGACAAATATCTTATAGTAATCCACTGCCCCGGAGACCGAGAATTCAAGAAGTTCATACATGGGAGCTGGCTTCTTGTGCTTGGTCACCGGGCATATTCTGGGTTGAGCACAGTTGGTATCGCACCTTAGCTCCTTCGCCATATAACTAGATATAATAATCCCGGACTTCTCATCTACGCTCAGGACCAATCTGCGAGGTAAACTGGCTAGAACCTCAATCAACAAATCTCCACCGCTAGCCACTTTAAGCCCCTTTGCCCTTAACCAACTGTTGATGAATTTACCCAGTGAATGCCCGGGGACAGCCGGGATAATCCACTGCGGCACTTCTCCTTCCAGGATGCCGAACAGGATTTCCATGGCATCACCAACGATGAGCGATACTTGTCCCGCTTTTATAGTCCCTGGTTCGGTCAATACAACATCGGCTATGTCCCTGGCGGCGCAATCTGGATTGGTATCTATTATCAGTGTCCTGGCATTACATTCCCTGCCCAGCCTGGCTGCTTTGGTCCCGAAATAGCCTCCACCAAGACATACTACGAGGTCTCCTTCCTTGAAAACGGCATGTTTCATAATTCTTAAACTGCGTCTCCTTCTATCACATCTCTGGGCTTAGCATGTTTACTATTGCCGGCATGGGGGAGCACCGCCGGCAGGCCACTTAGCGGGTGAGTGTGGACATAGCTCCCGCCGCCGTAGACCTCCTCAATGTTTTCCGGATTGATGACCATTGCTGGCGTACCCTCAGCGTGAATCCGCTCGTTATTTATCAGGACTAATTGGTCACAGTATTGGGAGGCAAGGTTTAGGTCATGAAGAGCAGCCACCACCGTCATATTATTTTCCCGGCACAGGCTCTTGATTAAATCCAGGATTTCAATCTGACGACCGATATCCAGATTTGACGTCGGCTCATCTAGAAGAATCGCTTCTGTCTCCTGGGCGAGGACACGAGCAATGACTACACCCTGTATCTCGCCACCGGAAAGCTCGTTTATCCTTCGGTGAGCCAGATGCTGTGTTGATGCCCTTTCCATAGCTTGCCAGGCAATATCCATATCCCTTGGACCTTCGTATTGAAACAGACCAAGGTGGGGATTCCTGCCCATGAGCACTATCTCAAAGGCGGTAAAGACACTGGGCAGGAGCGACATCTGAGGGACTACGCCAAGCATGCAAGCTAAATCCTTGCGTGATATCCGGGATATATCCTTCCCGTTTACAAGTATCCTGCCCGAATATGGGGCGATAACACGGCTTAAGGCTTTAATGATGGTTGACTTACCACAGCCATTGGGTCCGACCAGCCCCACCATTTCGCCAGGCATCATCTGAAAGTTTATGTCCTTCACCACTACTTTAGGCCCGTAGGCAAGAGTGACATTTTGCATTTCCAGTTTAATCATTTTTTTCCTCAAAAGAGTGCTTTTGCCCGCCGCCGTAGTAAATAGAGGAAGAAGGGTGCTCCACAGAAAGCAGTAATCACCCCTATTGGTATCTCGGAAGGCGCCATCACGGTGCGGGCAACGATATCGGCAAGGGTAAGGAAAATGGCGCCGACGAGGATGGATAAAGGTAATAAGAAACGGTAATCCGGTCCCCAAATCAGGCGCACAGCGTGCGGGATGATGATGCCAACAAACCCGATGATGCCGACGAAAGAAACAGCGGCAGCAGTAATAAGTGTAGCCGCACCCAGAAGAATGAGCTTGGTCTTTTCTACATTGACTCCCAGCTGTTGAGCTTGCTCCTCATTAAGTTGCATTACATTAAGTGAGCGGGCATAAATTAGCAGTATGGTTACCCCCACCACCATATAGGGAAGAACAAAAGCTACCTCCGACCACTGGCTTAAGGCAAAACTACCCATAATCCAAAACATGATTCCGTGTATCTGATCCCCGCTGGTAATTATTAGGTAGGAAACGATGGCTGCCAAGAGGGCACCCAGAGCGACACCGGCCAGGATAAGGGTGGTTACTGGCAGTGTCCTACCTACCCGGGCCAAATTGTAGACAATGGCGATACTAAGCAGCGCCCCGGCAAAGGCGAGCAGGGGGACAGTGCCGACACCTATACCCAGCCAGTTGACCGGAAACAAGAAGCCGATAACAGCCCCCAGTGCTGCTCCCTGAGCCACGCCGATAAGGTAAGGGTCAGCTAACGGGTTGCGAAACAGTCCCTGATAAGTAGCCCCGGCTATCGCCAGGGCAGCGCCGACCAGCCCCACCAGAATAACCCGGGGCAAGCGTATCTCCAGAATTATGGTCTCCAAGCTACTTGCCCAGTCGGGGGTTATATCAACTAGAGGCAGCTTAGAAAGCAGGATGCTGATTGTAGTCGACAAGGGAATTTGAGCGCTCCCAATAGTGACGGCAAATGCTACTACCACCCCCAATAGGAGCAACAGCCCGAAAATGGCATAGATACGCCCCCGCCGGCGAGGGTAAAGGGCTACTGCCCCCGCTTGGCTGGCGTGGGATAGTTTAGTTTGCTGCGAAGGCATAATCAAAAAATCCTGATGACTTCAGGTTTTACCCTTTCATCTCTACTCGACTTCACCGAATATCTCCGGGTGTATCATCTTGGCTAACAGTTCCAGTGCCTCTACGGTCCTGGGTCCGGAGCGGCTCACCAGGTCATTGGTTATCGCATATATGCGGTTGTTAATTCGGGCATCCACATCTTCCAATCTCGGCTCAGTGCTGATAAACTGAAAAGGTAAGTCCTCCCCTGAGCCCATGCTGATACCGGTGATTATCACCTGAGGATTGGCTTCAATGACTGCCTCTAAGCTGATTTTCGGATAGTCCTCATCTAGGTTCTGGAAAATGTTGGTGCCACCTGCCTGTTGAATTAGCTCGTTATGGAGGGCTCCCGAGCCCACCGTCATCAAGGGGTCGTGCCAGGTAACGTAAAACACTCTCGGTCGTTGAGCTTCGGGCAGATTATCCGTCTCGTTGGTTACCGCCTCAATCCGGTTACTCATCTCGGTCACTAACAGGGAGGTAGCCTCTTCTTCACCAGTAATCTCTCCAACCAGGGTGATGGCTTCCAGCACCTCATCCAGGGTTTTGGGGTCCAGGGTAAAGACAGTTAACTCAAACCCCTCCAGTGCTTTAGTAGTGTCGTTCTCCTCGTGCTTGTTAGCGGCTAATATCAGGTCGGGCTGAATTTCAACCACTTTCTCTATGTCAACAGTGCTGAAGCCACCTATTTTCGGCTTATCTTGAGCCTCTGGAGGATAATCACAATACTCGGTCACCCCGACCACTTTAGCCTCAAGACCCAGGGCATAAAGGATTTCGGTATTACTCGGTGCCAGTGAGATAATCGTTTCCGGCACTTCCTCTAATTTGACTACCCTGCCTGTCTGGTCTGTCACTTCTATTAGAAAGGATGCCGCCTCGTCGGTAGCTAGTGTGCAAGCCGTAGCCGGGAGTAGTAATGCTGCCATCAGTAAAACTGAAATACACCACCGAATATATTGTTGCATTAAAAATCACCTCCAGTTATTTCGGATACATCGCACTCAGAAGTCGGGCTAATTAGTTTGAATTCTTTACCTCAGAATTTAACTCCAGGCTACCACCTCTGGAAAAGAAAACCCCTTGCTCCTGGGAACAGGGGGGTTTTTACGCACTGTTTTAGTCAATAAATAAACCCCACCCCCTTGCTCCGCGGAGGTTTAAGGCTACTGGAGGTCGGTGTTCTGACTTCTGATAGAATGTAACTACCAGTCACAGCAGGCGGTACTGTGTCGGATTTGCACCGACTTGCTCCCCGATTATGCCTGAACTCAGTTCAGACTCCTCCAGGTTACCTGTTCAATTTTGCTTACATATAATACAGGGAATTGGAGAAAAAAGCAAGTTTACTCTTCTTCAATAAGCCTTCTGACCCACAGCCGGGGTGAAGCGGAAGTAACCTGCCTCAAGGCTTCCAGCTTATCTCTAATATCCTTAGCTACCTCCATATTGGTAACGAGCTGGTTGAGCCTGGATTGGTCAAGGCTCAACACCTGCTCCCATAGCCCCTCAGGCTCAAGTAGTGCCCTGACCTCGTCCTCGCTAAAGCCTGTCCTCTCCACCAGCTTACAGGTAATAGCATGCTCCCTGCCATAAACCCGGTTTAATCCCTCAGTCTGGCAGAAATCAATAACCATCTGCTTTATCTCTTCCAACTTCAACTGGAGCTCTTTTATCTGACTCTGTAATGAGACATACTGCTCAACAGCATCGCCTACTGCCATCCCGTGCCCGATACCAGTCTCCCTGGGCTCAGCCACAATTTCGGCATATTTATGCTTATAATATGGACAGTGCTCAGGGAAGTCACAGGGACAATACTGGTTCTCGGTAGCGGGGAATCTTTCTTCAGCAATATCATCAGCTATCTTTAACACCAGCTGTCTTGCCTGCTCAAGTTGCGCCTTATGCCTTGATTGACAACTAAAAGGCGTGTTTGACCTGAAGTGATAGAGGGTGAGCCGGTCTACAGGAAGATGCCAGGTCTGCTCTGCTGCCAATTGATATAGGGTCAACTGGAGGTCATGGTCTAAATCGTCGGTGGTAAATAGTTCTTTACTCGTCTTATAGTCGATAATGGATAACCCCCCGCTATCCAGCTTATCTACCCGGTCAATATAGCCGGTGAGTTTTACTCCTTCAATATCAATATAGAACCTTCGCTCAACAGCAACTGGCATCCTGAAATCGGTAGTGTGAATCTCCCAGAACTTGGACAGTATTTCCTTACCGTAAGCCTTATATTTTGCTTCTTCCTCTGCTGATTCATACCCCACACCAAGCCAGTTTCGCTCATAAAACTCCAGCAACTCCTCCAGTGATGGTGGTGGAGGTACATTTACCTTAAACAAGTGTTCGGCACAGCTGTGCATGGTTAAGCCAAAGCTAAAATACCACTTATCCTTTGGTTTTAGCCCGTCAATGTATTGAAGTTTATAACATAAGGGG
>CAZTRJ010000002.1:45205-50944 GCA_964616615.1 uncultured Dehalococcoidales bacterium | reverse complement strand
CTTCACATTTCCTTCAGTATCACCCTTCACGCTTTCCTCAGTACCGTCCTTCAAAGTTCCTTTAATATCAGTTGCGGGGGTAAAATAGTGGTATTCTTGAGTTACCAAGTCGGCGAGAAGGCTTCGGCAGATAAGGTTCAACTCATCAGGTGATAAATCGGCATCCAGCCAGTATATGTCTGCTACCTGAACACCGGAGACGGTGGTTATTCCCAGGTCATAAATATCCCTGACCAGGCCAAGCCCTCTGGCATCAGGCAGGTGGCTCTTGAGACAAACTTCTATCCTGTGCATTGAATCACACCCATAAATCGACTGGAGAAAATTTTAGAGGGCAAAGCCCCCTCTAAAATAAATTATCTTCCTCAACGGGGTGTTTAACAGGGGCTTCGTCCCATGATTAGGAAGATACATTCATATCATAAGTGTCTTCCCCCTCCCCACTTGAAAGGAGTAAACATTAAGGAGAGTCCAAGAGAAGTGAAGCCTCTCTAGGAAATTATTCTTTCCGTCAAAGAGAGTTAAAGAGAGGCGAAGCCTCTCTTAGATAACTACTTCCCCTTCCCCTAGAATAGGAGGAGGTATTCCTTGCATGAAGGGGATAAAGGGGATAGGGTTTACGAACTTAGTAACTCAGTTACCACCGCATTTATCTCCCGCCCATCGGCTCTGCCCTTAAGCTGAGCGATAAGCTTCGGCATAACCTTTCCCTTATCGCCAAGCCCCAGCGCCCCCACCTCTTCGATAACCTGACGAGCGGCGGCTACAAGCTCCTCCCGGGTCATCTGCTGTGGTAAATACTCGTTCAGGATAGCCAGCTCAGCCTCTTCTTGAGCCAGCATGTCCTGACGGTCTCCCATCTTAAAGGCTTCAATACTCTCATGCCGTTGCCTGACTTCCTTAGCAATAATACCAAGAATATCGGCATCAGCCAGAGTCGCCTGCTGTGCAATTTCAGTATTTTTAATGGCAGCCATTACCAATCGAATAACCGAACGCCTTACCTTATCTCCACTCCTCATCGCCTGCTTAAGGTCATCGGTTAGTTTTTGTTTCAACTGGGAAAATTGTGCTTCCACTTGCTACTTTCTCAATGCTCTAGCAGTCTTGCGCCTCTTAGCCGCCTCCTTACGCTTACGCTTAGCACTAGGCTTCTCGTAGTGTCCCCGACGGCGAACCTCAGCCAGAATACCAGCCTGTTGCACCCTTTTGTTAAACCGCCTGAGCAAACTCTCAAAGCTCTCGTTGTCACCGGCTATTACATCAGCCACATCGTATCATCCCCCTTCTCATAACCTACCTAATAATACCAAGTTTATTTATCACCACATTTTAACCAGCACCAGCCACCCTGTCAAGGAATGTAAACCGATGGCACCCTCCCCGAGGGGGAACTGTTATTTAAGAGATGCTTCGCCTCTCTTTGACTCTCATACTCTGGGGTAATCAGGGAGTTTTAGAGGGCTAATGCCCGCTTCTCCTTAATATCTCACCAGCCGCCACCACGCCGGAAGCTGATGCCTGGATTAAGCCACGGCTAACGCCAGCTCCATCACCGCAGGCAAACATATTGCTAACCTCGGTCTCCAGGCTGGGGCTAAGTTGAGGTCGGCAGGAATAGAACTTGACCTCAACCCCGTAAAGCAGGGTATGGCGTGAAGCCACACCTGGAGCCAGCTTATCCATTGCCTGGAGCATCTCTACAATGCCGGTAAGGTGCCGATAGGGAAGGACAAAGCTAAGGTCACCGGGGGTAGCACACTTCAAGGTGGGCTTAACTAAGCCCCGCTCAATGCGGGCCGGCGTAGAGCGGTGACCCTCCATAAGGTCACCCAGTCGCTGCACCAGTACCCCGCCACTAAGAATATTGGCTAGTCTAGCCAGATACTTACCGTAGGCTATAGGTTGCCGAAATGGCTTAGTGAAGGTTGTGCTTACCAACAGAGCAAAATTAGTGTTGCCACTACTACGGTCAGCATAGCTATGTCCGTTAACCGTGATTACCGGGTCATCACCCCCCGTGGATTCCATAATGACCTCGCCAGCAGGACACATGCAGAAGGTTCTAATTCGGTCATCAAACCTCTTGGATAGAAACTCCAGCTTTGCCTCATACAGCCCACTGGTCAACCCTTCCATTACTGCCATCGGCACCTCCACCCTGACCCCAACATCAATCGGGTTAGAATGCATGGTCAGATTAAGCCGGCTAGCTTCTGTGGATAACCAATCCGCTCCCTCCCTCCCCGGAGCCAGAAGCAGATAACGACAGTCAAACCTATCCCCGGCATTAGTTTCAATCCCTTTAACCTCGCCATTGTCAACAACAACAGTAGAAGCGGTAACCCCAAGCTTAAATTCCAGGCGTGAACTAAGGTAATCACGCATAGCCTTGAGCACGGCACGGCAACGCTCAGTACCCACGTGGCGAACCGGCATTGGTATCAACCGCAATTCCACCAGACAAGCCTTACGGCGCACCTCCTCAATCTCATCCCCAACCCCGTAGAGCTTATCCGAAGCACCAAACTTAATATATATATCATCAACATACTTAATCAGCTTCTCAGTAGCCCCATCCCCAAGGTAATCCCTGAGCCGACCCCCCACCTCCCCAGTTAATGTCAGCTTACCATCGCTAAAAGCGCCAGCTCCGCCCAAACCACAAACCAGATTGCAAGGTGAGCACGGAGGACAAGGGCTACCTGAGTCACGAACCGGGCACTGGCGCCCATCAATATCCCTACCCTTCTCTACGAGCAGAATATCAAGGTCGGATGCCTGAGCTAGTTCCAAAGCGGCAAAGATACCGGCGGGACCACCACCAACAATGATGACATCGTATTTTCTAGCCATTCTATTCCAACACCGTTCCCAGAAAAATCCCGGATTTCTCCGGGGGCTAACTGCCATTGTATAACCATCAGCTTTAGCCGTCAATGAAAACAGTGGGAAGAATCAGGTTATTAAACAACCTCTCCCAAGTTGACATTTGCCAATTGGCGAATTATACTATAAAAATGGAAAGTAATAACCAGGAAAATCTAGGCAAAATAATCAGGCAGCAACGGGTCACGCTACCGCTGACACTCCAGCAGCTATCGGCTATGTCAATGGTATCAGCATCACACCTGGGTCGCATAGAGAAAGGACAGCGTTTCCCATCAGCCCCAGTCCTGCGAAAAATTGCCAAGCCTTTGGGCTTTGACGAGGATAAGCTATTTACCTTAGCTGGCTACCTCTCCCCCCAGTCACCAAGCATAGCTGAGAAAGATCCAGAATACAGCGGTGGGCGATTAGACCCTTCTGTAGCCAGGATATTAGCTCGGGAGCCAGTTGAGGTGCAACACGCCGTTCTCGGAATCCTCACCATCCTAAAGAGCATCGCCAAGAGCGTGGCTAAAGAAATCAACTAAGTGTAAACCGCTATCACCACTGCCTCTTTAGGGTTATGCTCGTCAAAGAATATAACCGCTACCTTCCGGCCAAGAGCCATCTCTGCCGCCGGTAAATTTCTAGCTACAGCAATACCTTCCAGATAAGCCTTATAGCTGCCAGCAAGCTGGACAGTTGCAGTATAATCGCCAGAATTGAAACTTTTTAAGACCGCTTTCCTCAGGTTCATTTCCCCAAGCCTCCTTTAGATATTTATACAACCCTATCCCCTTTTTCCCCTTCCCCTTAACAAGGGGAAGGTTTTTAAAGAAGCTACACTCCTCAAAAAGATGTGACTTATTAAGGGAAGTTTGAAGGGGCTTTGCCCCTTCAAAACCTATACTTCCCCCTCTCCTTCAAAGGAGAGGGGGACAAAGGGGGTGAGGTAGATAAACAATTTCTATACTGCCCCCAGTGCCAGGCGCTGCTCATACTGAGCCTTGCTCGGCTGATAAACCAGAGTTAGCCCAAGCACTCTTTTCTTCCCGGCAGTTAGCCCAGCCCGGCTGTCAGTTATGTCAATTACATCATATAGCTGCTGACCGCAATTGGTTGGTATCCGTATGATGCCATTGGCTGATTCTATTTCAGCTTCTCTTAAGTAAGCTTCTCCCCGCTGCTGGGCTTCAGCTACAGAATCTATATTCCTATCAGATAGCTGCTGGAGCTTATCATAAAGCTTATTTACCTCCCCCCATCCCAACGAATCAACAATGACCGGAACACCAGCAACGGCATCGTAACCCTCCACCTGGACCCGATTGAGCTTCCAGGCGCCAACTTGATACCTACCCTCGTATATAGGGTGGGTTGAGCCATAGCTGTAGGTAGAGCTATCAGAAGACAGAGGATTTACCAGATAGGCTTTATTGCCTTCAATGAACAGGACATCGGGGACAAAGGAGAGTAGCTTCCTGATGACAGCCTCTCCCCGATTATTGGGGTTGATGGTGAAGTCAGGGTAGAAGCCGGTGATAACTGATGACTGGGATACCACCTCTAGCTTCAAGCCAACCCTGGCCAGGACAAACTCAAGGATTTGCTTAACACTGAGTTCACTCTGGTCTTTATTCCATCGGAACTGATGCCTGGCTATCCAGTCGCCGATTAAGCCCCATCCGCCTGAGGCGTATAGCACCAGGCTGGCTTTACCACCTGATGAGGTATGCTCATAGGCTTCAAGAATAAAGGTTTGTCCCGAGCTTACCTCGTTACCGGCGGTAGTGCGGTAACCAGGACTGAACTCTAACTGACAGCCAATGCCCAGGACTGACAGGCCCCCCTCCCCTGGTGAGGCATACTGCCCCTCATCATTCCTCAGTTCCACGGTTAGCCTTCCCTGGCTCTCCTCAACCTCCTGCTTAACCCCTATGACATCAGCAGTCAGACCGATGCCATGTACCGTAAGCTTGGCTCTCCACACCCCACTGGGGCTTGACAGCCAGCAACAGTCACCATAATGAGCAATGGCTAATCCACACTGGCTTGATAAATAAAACGGCACTGACTCCCGCCACAGGGAACTCAAGAAGGCAGTATCCAGAACAGAGTGCGACCAGAAGGGACAATTATAGGCTTCGGTGCCGGTAAACTCCTCAACATAGAAAATGCGATAGACATCGGGCTTGTCCATAAAGGGACTATGGTATTCAAAACTACCACCTGACGGGGCTGAGGCAAACTCCTTCAAGGCTGACCAGGTGCCAGCAGTTACATCACCACCATCGCCGTAAATGAGCGACCATAGCTTGTAGTTACCGTTAGAATCCTTGCCGGTAACAAACAGGTTCCAGTCACCGCCGTAGACACAAGCCACTCCCGATAAATCACCAGTAGTCTTATCCCAGGAGGCTTTAGTCTGCCAGCTACCAGCCACACACTCCTTGACATATAGAGTCGCCTGGTCAGCAAAGAAGATAGCCAAATCACCATTAGGTTTGTAGGCAGCGGATATTCCATAGATGTTGGTAGTGGGAGAGTAATCAATAAGCTCACGGCTGCCAAAAGTTACACCGTAGTCGGTGCTCTTTATCCGGTAAATTTTTCGATTAACGCTATCTATCCAGAATATGCTTACCTCAGTCCCCAGCGAGCAACAGGCGACAGCAGCCGCATTATACTGGTTAGTGTAACTCCAGGTGCTAAAATCCGATGAAGGACCAGGATTAGCTACCCGCTGGCGATAGAGCTTTCTCGAGTCGCCAGGCGGAGTGATTCTGGCTCTGATGAGAGAGCCATCACCGGGCATAGTTACGGCGTGGCAGTAGTCATCCTCGGTGCCGGTATAGAGCCTGGTCCAGTCGT
>CAZTRJ010000002.1:36223-45195 GCA_964616615.1 uncultured Dehalococcoidales bacterium | reverse complement strand
AGGCTTCCAGCTTAACATAAGGGCTGCGGGTAGCCTGTTTCTGGGCAGTTAGCAAAGTTGATGATAAAGTTCTCATTTAAAGATTAAAGATTCAAGATAAAAATCAAAAACCCTCTCCCCCATTTTTATTTTTTCTTTTTTATGTTTACTCTTTGCAGAGCTGCTGGGTTCTAATCCTCTGTCTCCTGCCCAGCCGTTTAAGGCTATCCTTAAAGCCTCTCAGCCTCTCATTACCCCAGATTCGGTATTCCCTGGGGGTTAAAGCGCCACCGACATTGACCTTATTTACTGAGTAGGCTGCCCACGCAATAGCAGCGTAACCACAGGCACCAGTAATAACCATATCCTCATACTTCTCAGGGATGGTGGACGTCTCGGCATCGAGGGTATGGAGCTTGCCATAATAGACATAGCAGTTAGAGCCATTGGGGACACCACCACTTATGATAGTCAGGGTGTCTCCCCAGATAGAAAACCGCTGATATTTCTTAGGGAATTCATCTACAGGGTACTCAACCGCCTGGACCATAATCCTGCCAGATAGGCTGGATATATCGAACTCTCTGGAGCCACTCACGGTAGCCAGGGTAGCCTTAGCTGGCAATGGCACCCTCTCCGACAACCCCTTTAAGGCTCGCTCAACATGCCGGGTAAGCTCATCATCTGACCATTGGTAAGGGGTGGTCTCATCTTTAAGGTCTCTTCTTACCAGGGTTAGCATCTCGGATAAATTCATAGGTAAACCTCCTTAGATGGTATTGATGTCTTCCTGCCTTCGGGGGGCAATCTAATAGCTCCCTCTCTGGATGGCGACTCTATTTTGGCTACGAGCCGGTCACTGCCTATGCCAAGGTCAGTGGCAAGGAGGGCTTTCATTGAAGCTGAGAGTTCAGCACCAAGCCCACTATCGGTGGAGAGGAACGCATTAATTAAAAGGACTGCTTCCAGGGCTGAGCCAGTATCAGCGGCAGCAAATAGCCTAGCTCGTAAGGCATCAATACCAGTTCCTGTATCAGAGCCAAACTTCTCATAAAACTGTAGTAGGCTTATATAAGCATCAATACCGAATCCGGCTTCGGCTCTGGTCAAGGCAGCCGCCAGCAGAAAAGCATCGATGCCCGACCCTATCTCCGTAGCACCAAAGACCCTCGAGCCTAATGCTTCTACCCCCGCACCTGTCTCTGGTAGCATAAAAGCCCTACTTAGCAGAGCATCTGCTCCCGAGCCAGTATCAGATGAAGTCTTTTCCGTTACTACTGGGTCGCCCCATTCTTCAAAACTATGGTCGTCAGCACCTACTTGACCCCAATCTACACCTGAGTTAGAACTATAGAGCCTCACCCCCCCGGTATAGGTAGCATCACCAGTTCTACCTCTGGACTGGACTGCATTGCCAGCACTTCCATCAACAGCTCTCATTACAATGGCATATTGGGTGGAAGCAGTGAGGTCAGCACCAGCACCAAGTGTTATCTCATACCAAAGACCATCGGTATCGGTGGTTAATGTGTTCCCATCAATAGAACCAGAACATAAATCCCCACCTGTAGGCGAACCTCCAGAGGTAGCTCTTATGCTAACGGTATAAGTTCCTGGGCTACCCGTGCGATAAAGAAGCAGTTTAACACTGGTGATTTTATGAGCCGTTGACGGAGTGAAAGTCTGCCCTTTCCAGTTGACACCGTAAGCTGGTCCCCAAGGCAGTTCAGCACTCGGGGTGGGGGTATAGTATTCGTATTTGGTCGCCATTTATTCCTCTATTTCATAGCCCATAAATAGTTGAGCCCCCTCAACCTCACCTCCAAAGGCTGCTGGTCTATCAGGAACATCAATCCAGCAGGCGTCGTATCCGGCCTCTCCTTTAGAGAAGTAGAAATCAACGCCCCCAATGATGCTATCGGGGCTAAAACTAATATCACGAATCTTGGCCTGCATCTCCCCCCTCCTAACTTAGTGTTATTGATACCTCTAGAGTCCAGGTGCCAGTGGATTTGGTGCCTAAGCTCTCAACCTTTCTATTAAGACAGATATTGGTTGGGGTGGTGGCATCAACTGATTTTACTACCCACTCGTTCCAGGCGAAGTTAGCCTCGGTATCGCCGAAGCTAGACTTAAAGGTAACCTTCTGGGAGCCGACGGTGGGGTAGCCTGTTTCCTGCCCTTTGTAGGCTTTATTGGTGCCGAGAAGGTCAGTCTGGGCAGCATCGGCGGCGGTAGAGGAATCACCAACACCTATCTTGGCATTGGCATTATTAAACAGGCGATTGGTACCCGAGGTGATACCGGTGATAAGCCCCCAGATTTCATCAACGCCGCTATTGAGTAGCACATTGCCTTCGCCCTCAAGGATTTCATAGGGTTTAGTCTTTCCTAGCCACTCTAGCCGAGCCTGTAGCGTCTGGCAAACATTGATGTCGCCATCCCGCTTCTCCAGTCGGTATTGACACACCCAGTTTGCTATGTCTTGTTTCTGCATTTTGGTTCCTCCTTTACCTGTGATAACCCCCGTGGTGGAGAGGGGCTGCACCGCCCTCCACCTAAAGCCCTAAATCTCGCTCTTACCCGTGCCTAAATTCCTGGTTAAGGCACCGGTAAAATCCTTACCGAGCTGAACTGCGGTTATTCCTGAAATTTCTACCGCCATTAGTGCTTCCTCCTATTAGATTCAGTGGGGGTGATTTCAGGCTCACCCCGAAGCCTTCTAAATTGCTATTAGTCCTGAACGCCGATTAGAGCGGCTGCCTTGATGGAGGCGAAGAGAGCCAGGGAGACATACCACTTTATTCTGGTGCGGGAGGCATCCTTGGTCTCCAGTGAGCCAATAGGCTCGGCGGTCAGGTGACCAGGTGCGGTTAAGCCACAAAGGGCTCCCTCACCGAGCTGGACAGCGTAAATAGTGGAGCAAGTGCCACCGGTAGTGCTAGTTTCCAAGCTGGAAGCTACCGTGTGCGTATCCAGAATCCAGTCGTTCACCCCCAGGGGGATACCATCCCACAAATGGATGAAATTACCCCACTTATCTCGGTCAGTTTCCATCATGCCGCCAGCGGCTCTGACCAAGGCATTAATCTTACGCCGGCTTCTTCGGCTCATCAGCAGCATACCGGGCTTACCGCCCTTTACCGCATCAATAAGCTCATCAAGCATAGATAGACTCAGGGTAGCCCCGGTAGCGCCGGCAGCAATTAACTGGTCACTGGCAGTGGTGGTATCAATAAGCTTTCTCAAACCATCAAACTGCTTGGGTTCAGCCGTGGCATCGCCATAGATAAAGGTCTCCTCAAACTTACGCCTGAGTGCCTTAGCCTTGAGCTCAATAACAGCCGCCTCCAGGTCCTGAAGATTAGACCGGGTCGCCTTTAAGAAGTTATCAACATCGGCATCACCACCCATAATCTTCAAGTTTGCCGTTATCTGCTCAAAGGTTGGGGTAGACTCAGCCCAGGTATCGCCGACATCATAGAAGTCGATACTGGGCAGAGTCTTCTCCTGATTATAGGTTAAGCCATTACCGACAATCTCAATGAAGGGCAACTCCTGGAGGATGGGTGAATCCTTGACGATGGTCTCGACCACTCCCTGAAGCAGGATATCATTTGACAGTTTAGCTCCCTCAGCTAAAGTTAGTGCCATTATCGTTTACCTCCTATTGCGTATCTAATCTTTTCTCGTGGGGATAGAGCTGACAGGTCAGGCGGTGTCCTCTGCGGAGCCCCGACCGGGACTCTAGTCCTCGCCGCTTCCGCTTCCAGCCCCTGTTTCACTTTGGAGATGAAGCGCTGGGCATGCTCCACAGACTGGTTTATTGCCTCAACGCTGTCGCCACTAATGAGTTCGTCAAGGACATCAGGATTAGCCTGAACTACCAGAGCCCGATAACTGGATACCGCCTGAGCCAGAGAATCTCTGACACCCGTCAACGCTTCATCTGACTTATCTACCGCCTGCTTCAGGGCAGTGACCTCACTACCCCTATCGGCTACCACCTGCTCCAGCTCAGCGATAGCGGCTCCCTTGGTCTCAAGCTCGCTGGCAAGGGTTCCCTTCTCTGCCCTGACGCCTTCCAGCTCTGCCTTGGTAGATGCCAGTTCGGCCTGTAGTGCCTGAATCTCCTCATCAGTCATAGTGTTTCCTCCTGCCTCTAGTCTTCAGTCCAGAGTCCAGAGTCTCAACTTCAGACTGTCAGACTTCAGACTAATCGACCGTGTTTATTCCTCAACGCCTCCCGCCTGGGACTGCATAGCCCTCTCTCTCACTCCGCCCCTGGTCAAGCGTGCGTCAAGCTCTTTATTCATCCTGAGGATGGCCCCCCTCTCCTCAAGCCATCGATTAAACTCATACTCCGCATCCTTAATCCCCAGCTCATCCATGGCTGTTCTCCTCGAGTGAATTCCAGTCTGGACCAATGACTGCTCATTAGACACCATCTGTGCCATATCCCGAGGTAGCACCGGACCCCAGACTACCCTCAACCGGTAGTCACCAAAGCTCTCCCCCTGGTATTTCTCCACAAGCTTAAGGATGAGGGCATTCCTTCGGTTATAAGCCGCGGTCCTGATGACCCTCTTTCGCCTCACCTTCTGTAGCAGTGGGTGAAGCTCAATCTCAAGGGCAACGCCGGAGAGGTCCCTCTCTGTTCCGCCAAAGGCAGCCCTCGGCGATTCTGATACATCATGCAGGATTCTATATAGCAAATTGATATAATCTATATGCAGGCTGACACCACCACCCTGAAGCAAATCGAGTAAATAGGCTTTAGCGTCCTCGGGTATATTCCACACTGCTCCCGGCTTAACTGCGATATCCTCTGACTCCTCCACATTCTCCAGTACTGCAATCGGATTACCTGATAGCTCCAGTATTCGGGATAGCTGACTCATTGCCCGATTTAACTCCCGCTGGGGTTCCATAATTTGGGGCAAATCAGATATACCCCAGAACTTTTTCGGCTCTCTCAGGTTGGGATAGATAACAAATGGTATAAATCCATAGGGATTAGGCTTCTTCTCCACCAGGACACCATCCAGGTAAAGCTCAAATTCGCTATCTGTCCACAGCTCAATGACAGTCGCTGTCTTCGCCTTAGGCTTCACCGGGTAGAGCACCTCAGCCTCCTCTGGGGTAAGGATATACTTTGAGGCTACTCGCCACACCCGTGATGTATCGTCCCCAAGCCACCAGGCATAGATACCCTGGACATCGGGGGCAGTAACCCTCACCCGCTTGGCTTGAGCATCCCAGATAACCTTATAGCAGGCATCGCCGAGTATAGCGCAGTCCATTTCGGTATCAAGGTCAAGCTGCTCCAGGTTATTCTCCTCATATACCCGGTACAAGGCTTGCTCCGCCCTGCCGGCTCCTGCCCTGGCTTCATCGGAATCATCCACAGCATCAGCAATAAAGTTAACGCCGGACATCAGATATGAAGTAACCTTATCAACAAATATCTTGGCATAGCTAAAGGTCAGTCGCTTCTCCCCCCACCTTTCCCTACCTTCCCAGTGGACACCGTGATAGAAATCCAGCAGCTCCTTATAGGTCTTTATTCTATCCATATCACGGCGGGCAAGCTGATTGATGATTGAGATGTTATCATTCATTTTTAACCCTCTTTAATGCCCTCTGCACCGTTCTCTGGCTGAGTCTAAACATCATTGCCAGTTCCTCTACCCCCTTACCCTCAGTATTAGCCAGCCTTACTATTTCCCGGTCTCGCAACCTCTTCAGCCACCGCTGCTTGCCCCCGGACTGGTCATAAATACACCTTGGAAACGGGCAGTTAAGGCAGGAGTCAGCCAAATCACAGCCCTCATCCCGATAATGGCAATACTCCGGTGGCAAATCCAGCCCATCTTGACCCATCTCCAACTCCACAGCTTACCTCTCAAAACAAAAGCATACGATACCAGAGTAGCACATATGTTCTACTCAGTCAATACTATTTTGTCGCCTTTTAGGGTTGACAAAAACGGCGCTTCATGATAATATTACTTTAATAAAGCAATATCTAACCATCAAGCATTATGACATTGTTGGACAATTATTTTAATGTGATAGAAGCTGGCCACCGTCTTAAGGTTCATCCCGAGACAGTGAAACGGCTGTGCCGACAGGGGGATTTACCGGCGACAAAGATTCATAATACCTGGCTAATCAGTAGAAGTATCCTGGAAAACTTCGCTGGAACCTATACCCCCAAGCCTGGTGCCCGAAAAAGACTGATAAAATAGGAGAAGTATCCCATCGGAAACCATCATTACCCTGAAGCAAATCTTACACCAATGGAGAGTATAAAGGGGGGGAGTGCCAAATAAAAAATAGTAGAATCTTTCGAATCTTGGCTGTAGCCACTATCCTTACCCTGCTGCTAACAGCTATACCAGCCACACCAGCCCTGGCGCAGAGCGTAACTTCATATCCAAGCTCTGGTCCTGTGGGAACAACGGTAACTGTTGCCGGTACAAATTTTACAGCTGGAAATACTTACTTGGTAACTTTTGCTTATGGCACCACTTTTGCAGAGGTTGTTGTACCTACCACTACTGTTGTTGGCACTACCTTTGCCCCAATTTTCAGTGTTCCTGTAGTGCCGCGAGGACAGTATACTATCCGTACACAAACAACACCAGGGGCTTTTTCTACATATTTCACAGTAACACCACAGATTACATTGAGTCCTTCATCAGATAATGTGGGCAGCACGATTACAGTGAGCGGCACCGGTTTTAGCGCTAACTCAAGTGTAACCATCTATTTTGATAATACCGCCGTAGTCTCCACTACTGCCTCTGCTAGTGGCACCTTTACCAATGTTACCTTCACCGTCCCCGAAAGCTACCGGGGAAGCCATACGGTAAAGGGAAGTGATGCCACTGGCTCTTCCCCTAATGTCACCTTTAACACTTTACAGAAGATAACCTTAAGCCCAACCTCAGGTGCAGTTGGTGATGAGATAACCGTTAGCGGCACCGGATTTAGAGTTAGCAAGTCAATAACCATCACCTTTGATGGCAATACAGTTACCACTAGCCCAACATCGGTTAGCACTAATACTCTTGGCAGCTTCAGCAATACTACTTTCACTGTTCCTACCGTTGTCAATGGTACCTATGAAGTGAAAGCCAGTGATGGCCTTTATACTAACAGTGTCAACCTCGCTGTTGCTGCCGGTGTCACTATTAGCCCCATTACCAGCCAGACCTCACCCGGTAGTGTCGGCGATGAAGTTACCGTTAGCGGCACCGGATTTTTAGCCAACCACACGGTTACCATCACCTATCTCAGCACACCTATCACCGTAGCTACCACTACTGCTAATAGTGATGGAGCCTTCTCCGCTACCTTTGAGGTTCCGGCTAGTGAGAGTGGTGACCACACGATAACGGCTACTGACGGCACCAACACCATAACCTCTACCTTCACCATGGAGTCAACACCACCATCAACGGTTTATCCACAACTACCACTCATGGACAGTAAGCTCAAGGGCTGGAGATTTGACTGGTGTGGGGATGATACCGACCTCACCATTGAGGTTACTGACGATAGCCTCCCCATAACCTATACCCTCCAGATTGCCACTGATGACCAGTTCACCACCGAGTCTATAGTACTGGAGAAGACGGGGCTTACCGAGTCGGAATATACCCTCACCAGTGAGGAGAGGCTAGACTCGGTCGAAAAGGAAAACCCCTACTACTGGAGGGTAAAGGCTATAGATGGCGCTTCCAATGAGACCGAGTGGACCGGCATCGGGTCATTCTATGTCGGCTTTAGCTTTGACATGCCTACCTGGCTTATATATACCCTGTTTGGGCTTGGCGCCGTGCTACTTGGAGTCTTTGGCTTCTGGCTGGGGAGGAGAACCGCCTACTATTAAGATTATAGGTAACCTCACCCCCTGACCCCCTCATGCAAAGACTACATCTACCTCTTTTGGAGAGGGGGAATTTTATTATAAAAGAGGGGCTACCGCCCCTCTTAAACACAATCCATCATTGAATTCTACATAGAAAAAAGAGGAGGAAATTAACATCAGCCTCATTAAACGTAGCTTTGTTATTATAGGCTGACGCCATTCGGTAAGGTTATAGCCCATTTTCGCCTATAGATATCATCCCACTTGTCAAAAGCCACAAAAATGATGTGGTTTGTCTTTTTGCCTGAACAAAAATGACAATTGTTATACCCCTTTGCTCTATGACCTAAAGCTATGCATTCCTCACATACAATATATATGATAACAAAATTGTCTGACATATGTCGTCTACGCTTCCCACGAAGGTCTACGCCTTTTTTGACTTCTAGGAAATGGGCTTGTGGGATTTTAGGGGCTTCACATATTCTCTCAACTAGTTCGAGAATGCGGTTTTGCTTGTCACGATGATTTTCTAGGCACTGAAAAAATACTTCGGTATAAAGAGGCACATATTTGACAGGAGCGGGCACTAACCAAATACCTCCTTGTGGGTCATAATGCGCCCACCCTCCCGCAAGGATTTGTCTGCCTCTAGGAGCTTCGCTGCAAAGGACTCATTTGACACAATATCCTCAGTTGCAGCTTGCTCCACAGAAATACCCTCTTCTTTGGCATAAGCAACAATTGGGTCACATCTAGAAAAGTCGATTTCCTCATCGTAAGGTGTATTAAAGAAGGGAAGAGTAGATTTCGTAAATTTGACAACTTCGTCGGGGTTTCTTCCACCCCAATCACTCAAGACTGCTCTTAAAGCTATAAGCCCGCTTTCTGATAGGTCTATCACAGTCTCTGAGATCGCCGGCTTTGGAACACTTGCTGGATTTCCAGACGAAGTCATGACAGTCTCCTCTAGTAAGATACCTTTATCACATAGCTCTTCTACGCATTCTCCAATTTCAGAAGACCATGCGCCATAGCGATAGTGCTTAAAATGTACATCTGTAAGGCGTGTGCCAAACATCTGTTGGTGATAAACATCAACAAGGTAAACCAG
>CAZTRJ010000002.1:0-36213 GCA_964616615.1 uncultured Dehalococcoidales bacterium | reverse complement strand
CTAATTTCCGAGAACTTAAAGGTTTTGCTCTGAATGATAAAGCAGTTACTATATTCTCCAAAATACCCTCTGGCTTTTTCTCTTCTCGCATACTCACCTCCTTTCTTTTTATACGACCTCAGTAAGCTGATATTAATTAACTGATACCTATTTGCTCTCTCCCTCCTTTTTTTCAAAGTAGTCAACGAGTTCCGTAATGAATCCGTCCCAACTCTGCCCTTTATGCTTTAATTTGTCAAGTCGTTCGGCAGTCACTGGTCTTAATTTAATTGTTTTTCCCTTAGTTTTAACCTTCTGTTCCATAGTAACTTTATTATACCATGGTATTAAATAGTTGTCAATAGTTTATAACAGTTACCTCATATTTTTTGATCCGATTACGTCACGCTCCCCTTAGCCCCCCGTGGCGTATACTGGTTGGCGGCTTCAACCAGCAGTGCCAGGCTGATTAAGAAATCATCGTGTCCTTCAGCAGGGTCAACATAGAAGGTTATCGTCTGGTTAGGACGATACTGGCTCTTAGCCTTCTCCATCTCAAACCAGAACTGCTTGTATTCATCTGAGCCATCTGCCTGATACATCTTTAACCTGCCTGAGTTAATGGCAGCCAGCAGGCTAAAGCCCAGCCCTGACTTTGACTGCTGGGTAAAGGTGAACGGAGAAACTTTTGAGCCCAGCGAATTTTTCAGGAATGAGCTTACCGGTTGACCAACTCCGGTAGCATCCACCACCACTTTCTTGCATCTCCAGACATTCTTGAAGATATCAATTAACTGGGGATAAAGCTCAGTGTGTTTCCTCCCTGTCCACCAGTACTGCTCGACAACCTTAACCCTGGGCTGCTTCTGGACACCATCGCCTGTGGCAAAGTCCAGCTCACCGATGGTAACCACGGTAGAATCCTGGCGCGGTTTCAGCGCTCTTAAAATAGCTCCTTCCTCTTCCTCAGCTTCCCCTGCCAGGTCAATACCAGCGACATATGTCAGTCCCGGGCCTGGAGTCCTGAGTCTTGAGTGGTCACCCTGGAGTTGAGCCCTCTGTTGCCAGCTGAGGAAACCGCCGCCACCATGAATGGGTAGCAGGCGATATTGAGTTAAGAACAGCGGGTGATTCTCCCCCAGGCGCGCCCTCTCCGCCTCGACATAAAGCCTGTAATCAGGGTTATATTTAGCGATTTCTTCCCAGTCATATCTAAAGTGGCGTTTAATGCCATCGTGAATCTCAAGCTCAAGGTTGGTCTGCTTCACCTCCTCAAGCAGGGTAGAATCGTCCCAGGTAGTACCATAGTGAACAGTGCTTACATTGGTAGTCGCCCCCATAGGCTTGAACTCCTTGGTGTATTTCTCCTTTGACACATCCTGGGACTCATCTACTTCCAAGATGATGTGGGCGGTGTTGCCCACGACATTAGCTGACTCATCGGCTGATAGGAAAATAGCCCTGGCGTTCCCGAGCCTGATGATGTAACCCAGCTCGGTGACCCAGATGCCATCAAAGCCAGCATCGTTCAGCCTATCTTTCAGTCTCATCATAGAAATGACTGTCTGTGGCTTGAAGGTAGGTGAACACTTAACCAGGTTCTGCGGCTCTGCCATATAGAGAGTTAACAGCAGAAGCTCAATCTGGGCTGACAGCTCATTTTTACCCCCCTGCCTAGCTATTTCAACAGAGAAGGTAAGACCCCTTCTGCCAAAAACGCTATCCAATATGGCGCATGCCACCTCCCGCTGGTAGGGACGCAACCGGTTTATATGGAGATTGTTTATTAACCTCACCCCCTTTATCCCCCTCTCCTTAAAAAGGAGAGGGGGAAGAGATTTTAGAGGGGGCTTTACCCCTCTTGAACACCCTTTTGGTAATTGATAGTAGAGGGGAAGCCCGAAGGGGCGTCAGCCCCTTCGGAAACCATAATTCCCCCTTCCCTTAATAAGGGAAGGGGGTCAGGGGGATAGGTTCCCAATTCACTATTTACCGATGGTGGCGCCGATGCCAATTCCAAGCGGGAGAGCGATGTCTTTAAGGACATTACCTATTGCCTCCTTTAACCCCTTCTTCTGCTCTTTGGTAATGTTATATCTGGTCTTGACCAGCCCCGCCAGGGTATTGGTCGCCTGCATAATGAGTTTGATATTATCTAGGTCTTTCTCCAAAATCGACTTTACCTTAACCCTCAGCAGAGTAATCTCATCATCAATGCCATCTACGCCAGTAGCTAGCTCAAAATCAAGCTGCTCTGCCTCATCGAGGACCTTGGAGTAAAAGCCATGCTTCCTAGCGTTCTGGTTGCCCCTTGGGGCGCCCCTTTTTCTCTTTGCTTCTGCTGACATGTGATTTATCTCCTCGTTCAGTCAAGTTGCCTTGTGCCACATTGCTCAGGAGCTTGGCGGCGACTAAGAATATAGTGTGGGCTGCCAGCTCCTACCTCTGGTTTTCCACAGCTAGCCTCAATAGTCTCATAGCTTCCCCCTTTACATAACTAGGAAAACAATCCCTATCTAGTCGGCTTTGAATTATTTCCCTATAAAATAATAGCACATATGTTCTAATATGGCTATAAGATTTTGTCATATTTTAAGCCTCCCGACTTCACCAGCCTTGCTTCCCCCCCACCCGCCGTTATAGAATAACACTGTTAAAAATGAATGTTACTAAGCAACTCTACCAGCTACAAGAGCTTGACCTGGAGATTGAGTCCAATGAGCAGGCTCTAAACCAAATTGCCCGCCAGCTAGGAGAAAGCCAGGCAGTGGTCAGGGCTCAGACCGAATTCACCCAGGCACAGCAGCATGCGGAGGAATTGAAGCGGCAGCAACATTCCGCAGAATGGGAGATAAATGACCTGGTGGATAAGCTCACTGCTGCTGAAAACAAGCTCTACAGTGGCACGGTAAAAAATCCCAAAGAGCTGAGCAACCTCCAGCATGAGGTTGATGGTCTGAAAGCCAGACGCAACCAGCTGGAGGATGAGACACTGGAAACAATGGACCAGGTTGAGCTCGCCACCGCCAGCGTAACCAGCCTAGGAAGCGAGCTTAACAGATTGGAGGCTGAGTGGCACAACCAGCAACAGCAGCTATCTACTGATATGGGGCAGCTCAAAACTACACTGTCCGACCTTAAGCATAAGCGCCAGCAACTATCAGCCAACATCGACCCCAGCACCGTTGAGTTCTACCATGAGCTAAAAAAGCAAAAGGGGACAGCGGTGGCTAAGATAGAGCAGGGTATATGCTGCGGCTGCCGAATATCACTATCCACCGCCGAGTTACAGCAGGCAAGAACTGGTAGTCTAGTGCAGTGCAGTAGCTGCGGACGCATCCTGTTCCTGCTCTAAAGGCGACCTCTGGCGAGACCGGTAAATGAAAGTAGCCCAAGTTGACTCATAATACCTGGTGTATTATTATAGTATAAGCAGGACAAGTAAACCGGGTGACCGCTGTGATAGCCTGCTGACTATCATAGAGGAAAGTCCGAGCTCCACCGGGTAGGATGCTGGGTAATACCCAGGAGGGGTAACCCTACGGAAAGTGCCACAGAAACATACCGGCCCGCCAATGCGGGCTAAGGGTGAAATGGCGAGGTAAGAGCTCACCAGCGGTTGGGTGACCAGCCGGCTGGGCAAACCCCATCTGGAGCAAGACCAAATAGAGGGACCAAGGGACACCCGGCCCAGTCCCCGGGTTGGTCGCTTGACCCTGATGGTAACATCAGGGCTAGATAGATGGTCACCACTCCGATTTACTCTATCTACCAGTCGGAGAACAGAACTCGGCTTACAGGTTTACTTGGCCTGTTTTTTAAGTAATCTCCCTTCGAGATTCCCCCAACAGCGGTAAAACTACAAAAATAAATAACCTGCAAACTTGACCCTAAAGCACACTAAAGGAGGGCAAGTCCAATGTCAAAAGCAATAAGAATTATGGTGGTAACCCTATTATTGGGGCTCAGCCTTGCCCTATCCTTTGGTGCTGGCTATGCTCTAGATACCAGTGCTCCCCCCAACGAAGACTCGGGTCTGGATGTCGTGAAGGAAGCATGGGACATCATCTTCCAGGATTATGTGGACAGAGATAATCTTGACGCTAGCACACTGAGTCAGGCAGCCATCATCGGCATGGTAGAGGCACTGGACGACCCCTACACCTCCTACCTGGATGCTGAAACCTACCAACTCGCCTTAAGCAGCCTGGAAGGGAAGTTTGAGGGTATTGGAGCTTATATCGTAATCAGCGATGACCAGCAAATCACTATCGCTCCCATTGCTGATTCACCAGCGGCTAAGGCAGGGGTCAGAGCTGGCGATATAATACTAGAAATCAATGGCGAATCTACCTCAGGGATGAGCCTGGCTGAGACGGTGCTCAGCATCCGCGGTGCCAAGGGGACATCGGTCAGGCTCCTTATCCTGCACCAGGATGAAACCAACCCTGAGGAGATTGAGATAGTTAGAGCTGAAATTGCGCTGCCCAGTGTTTACTCTGAGATGAGGGAGGACATCGGTTATATTAATATTACCTATTTTTCTGAGCGCACCAGCGAAGAGCTATCCCCGGCGTTACAGAGCATAACCCAGGAAGCAGCGACAGGCATTATCCTTGACCTTCGCAGTAATTCCGGTGGCTTACTTAGGGCAGTAGTTGATGTCGCTAGCTACTTCTTGACCGAGGGGACAGTCGTCAAAGCGGTGGATAACCAGGGAAACTATACCAGTTGGACGGTTAGACCCACCGGAGTAGCTACTGACCTTCCCTTAGTTGCTCTAGTAGATAGCTACACTGCCAGCAGCAGCGAGGTATTGGTTGGAGCCCTTCAAGATTATGCTCGGGCTACTATTGCCGGCACCACAACCTATGGCAAGGGTAGTATCAATGTCCTGCACCAGCTTAAGGATGGCTCAGGGCTGTATATTACTACTGCTTACTGGCTCACCCCCAATGAGCGCCTCATCGAAGGTAAGGGGATAGAGCCAGACCCAGGCTGTGAACTTGAGCTTGAGGGAGAAGATGCCATCCAATGGGCTATAGACTACCTGAAGAGCAATGGGCAATAAGCCGGGTTAAAATTGATGACGCTGGCAGCCCAAGGTAAACAAATTAGCCATTACCTCCAAAAATAGGGCAAAAACCATTGACAAATAATAAATATGGTGATATTATTAAAGTTTGTGATTATGCCTCTAAAGGTTTCACCTTCACTATATCTCTTCACTAGCCACCAGTTTTATCTCGAATTAGTACTGCATTAACGCAAAGTTTTTTGCATGTCAGGTTAAGGAGTAGGACTAGAGTAGTTTTATGTCGCTATTACGCAGTGAAAAAAGGGTCTTTCCTGTTCCCAGAAAATCCTATGCCAGGTTACCCCAGATACTAGATGTCCCCAATCTGATTCAAGTTCAATTAGATTCCTTCCGCTGGTTCCAGGAAGAGGGGCTAAAGCAATTGCTGGAGGAAGTATCACCTATTAGAGACTTCACCGGCAACAGGCTGGAGCTTCGCTTCACCAGCTATGAATTCCGTAAGCCTCATAACACCGAGTCAGAGTGCCGCCAGCGAGACCTGACCTACTCAGCCCCCATCTATGTTAAGGCACAGTTGCTGGTCAAAGAAACAGGGGAAATCAAGGAACAGGACCTATTTTTCAGCGATATCCCTCTAATGACAGCTAGAGGCACCTTTATTACCAGTGGTGCCGAACGGGTAGTAGTGAGCCAGCTAGTCCGTTCCCCCGGTGTCTATTTCACCATTGAAGAAGATGCTGCCAGTGGCCGTGAACTGTGCTATGCTAAGCTAATTCCTACCCGTGGGGCTTGGCTCGAGTTCGATACCAGTAACCATGATGTAATCTCAGTCAAGATAAACGGTAAACGGAAGATTCCTATTACCACACTGCTTCGGGCTATAGGTTACAGCAGTGATGACCAACTGCTCAAGCTGTTCCCCAAAGAGGATAGCTCCTCAGAGCACCAATTTATCAGGTCAACCATGGAGCATGAGCCATCGATTAAGGAAGAAACCACGGCTCTGATTGATATCTATAAAAAACTGCGCCCTGGAGACCCAGCTAATATCGAAAATGCCAAGAAACTAATCAACAACCTGTTTTTTAATACCCTGCACTATAACCTGGGGGGTGTAGGTCGCTATAAGCTCAACAAGCGATTAGGGCTTGAAGGTAAAGTTAAGGAAGATGAAAAAGCTCTAACCGCGGATGATATTGTCGAGATTATCAGGCACATCATTATGGTTAATAATGGTGCAGATACCCCTGACGACATTGACCACCTGGGAAATCGGCGAGTACGCACTGTTGGTGAGCTGATTCAAAACCAGCTTCGTATCGGATTATTGCGCCTGGAGCGGGTAGTCAGGGAGCGTATGAGCATTATTGCTACCGAGGCGGTTACCCCCAACGCTCTGGTCAACATTCGCCCGGTAGCCGCTGCCATCAGGGAGTTCTTCGGTGGCTCACAGCTATCACAATTTATGGACCAGACTAACCCATTGGCTGAGCTAACTCATAAGCGTCGCCTATCAGCAATGGGACCAGGCGGTCTATCTCGCGAGCGTGCTGGCTTTGATATCCGCGATGTTCACTTCTCTCACTATGGTAGAATCTGCCCCATCGAGACACCAGAGGGACCTAATATCGGTCTCATCGGCTCTCTAGCTACCTATGGTATAATTAATAAATATGGTTTCATTGAGACACCATACCGTAAGGTTATTGCTGAGGTAAACAACACCTATGACGAGCTACTGGGTAAGACAATCAGGGAGACGGTGGTTGATGATGAAGGCAATAGGGTAGTAGAAGCTGAAACTACTATTACCCCCCAGCTCGCCACCAAGCTATCTAGCTTATCTCCCAGAACGATAAATGTAGTGCCCCTCGTCTCTAACGAGGTCGTTTACTTACCAGCCGATAAAGAGGATGAATTTACCATTGCCCAGGCTAATGCCAAGCTTAATCAAAATAACCAATTTGTCGAAGAAAAGGTTGAAGCCAGGCTAGGTAACCGCTACCTACTGGAAGCACCGGATAAGATTGAATTAATGGATGTATCACCCAAGCAGATAGTCAGCGTTGCCACATCACTAATACCCTTCCTAGAACATAATGATGCCAATCGTGCCCTGATGGGGGCTAATATGCAGCGGCAGGCGGTGCCCCTGCTTTGCCCTGAGGCACCTTTTGTCGCTACCGGTATGGAAATGGAAGCTACCAAGCACAGCGGTCAGGTACTTTTTGCCAAAAACGCGGGAACAGTAACCTCGGTTACCAGCTCGCAGATAGTAGCTACCACGGATGGCGGCGATGAAGACATCTACCCGCTAATAAAATTTATGCGCACCAATCAGGGGACTTGCATTAACCAGCGCCCCATAGTGAGCAAGGGTGACCAACTGGAGGCGGGGCGGGTTCTAGCCGATAGCTCAGCAACTGAGCAGGGAGAACTGGCTCTAGGACAGAATGTGCTATGTGCCTTTATGAGCTGGGAAGGCTATAACTATGAGGATGCTATCATCATTAGTAATCGCCTGGTGGAGAAGGACAAGTTTACCTCCATTCACATTGAGAAGCATGAAGTAGAAGCCAGGGATACCAAGCTAGGCTCCGAAGAAATCACCAGAGATATACCCAATGTAGCTGAGGAAAGCCTGCGCGACCTTGATGAAGATGGCATCATCCGCATCGGTGCCGAAGTAGGCCCAGATGATATACTGGTAGGTAAGATTACACCCAAGGGGGAGACCGAATTATCTGCTGAGGAGAAACTTTTGCGAGCTATCTTTGGTGATAAAGCACGAGAGGTGAAGGATACCTCCCTACGAGTGCCTCACGGGGAATGGGGCAAGGTGATTAATGTCAAAGAATTCTCCCGTCCCCAAGATGACCTGCCTGCCGGGGTTAATAAATGGGTGCAGGTCTGGGTTGCCCAGAAGCGGAGGATTTCAGTAGGAGATAAGCTCTCGGGACGGCACGGCAATAAGGGGGTCATCTCCCTCATCGCCCCGGCTGAGGACATGCCATTCCTTCCCGATGGCACACCAGTAGATATTATACTTAACCCAATAGGCGTCCCGTCACGGATGAATATTGGTCAAGTTCTGGAAACCCATCTTGGCTGGGCGGCTCAGATACTAGGCATGAAGGTGGTTACCCCGGTGTTCGATGGTGCCGATGATGCTGCCATTGAGGGTGCCCTAGCCAGATCCTGGCTAGCTCAGAAAGCTGGGGCGGTTAACTCCAATCCCAGCGATGACAAACCTGCCATGCAACTTGAGCTGGCTAAGGCATGGCTTGAAAGCCATGGCTACGACGGAGACAAGGTATTCAGCGAAGACTACCCCGAAGAAGCGAAGGAGGTTTGCCTGCGTCTCTGGCTCGAAGACCTGGGCATAGCTAGCCGAGACCTTAATCCACAGGAGCTAGAGCAAGCAGTGGAAAAGATAAGAACGGAAAGGAACCTTCCCCCACCCACCATCGGCAAGGTTATACTCCGCGATGGACACAGCGGTGAGCCATTTGACCAACCAGTAACAGTAGGTAACATCTACATGATGAAGCTAATCCACCTAGTTGAAGATAAGGTTCACGCCCGCTCTATCGGACCCTACTCCTTGATTACTCAACAACCCCTAGGCGGCAAGGCTCAATTCGGGGGTCAGCGCTTTGGTGAAATGGAGGTATGGGCGCTAGAAGCCTATGGTGCTGCCCATAACCTTCAGGAGGTTCTAACTATAAAGTCAGACGATGTTACTGGCCGAGCCAAAACCTATGAGGCTATAGTTAAGAATGAGGATATTGTCCAACCCGGTGTGCCAGAATCGTTTAAGGTTCTGGTTAAGGAACTACAAAGCCTAGGGCTAGCCATTGAAGTGATTCCCGAAGAAGAAAAACTAACCTTTGCTGAGGAAACTGCCTCAGCCCCTAAACTAGAGACAGAACTTGAAGTGGCTGAAGACTCAATTGAGAAAGAGGTAGAAGCTGCTGAAGGCCCAATGGAAACAGAGGTAGAAGCTGCTGAAGGCCCAATGGAAACAGAGGTAGAAGAAGGCAATGTTTGAAGTTAACGATTTTGATGCTGTCCGTATTTCCCTGGCATCACCGGAGCAGATTAGGAGCTGGTCTTACGGTGAGGTAACCAAGCCAGAGACAATCAACTACCGCACTCTGAAGCCAGAAAGGGATGGACTTTTCTGTGAGAAAATCTTTGGCCCAACTAAAGACTTCGAATGCTATTGCGGTAAATATAAAAAGATACGCTACAAGGGAATTATTTGCGATAAGTGTGGCGTCGAGGTCGCCCGGGCTAAGGTGCGTCGGGAACGCATGGGACATATTGAACTAGCATGCCCGGTGAGCCACATCTGGTTTGCCAAGGGAATACCCAACCGATTAGGGCTATTGCTTGACCTGTCACCACGGAGTCTGGAGCGTGTTCTATACTTCTCCCATTATATCATCACTTCCATAGACGAGGCAGCACGCCAGGAAGCAACCAAGCAACTCGAGGAGAATAGCTCGCAGGAAATAGATAAACACCAAGACGAGCTAGAGGCTAAAATAAAAGAGATGGAGACGGCAACAGTAGAGGAGGTAAACCAGCTCCGGCGAAACTGGGCTGAGGAAAAAACACAGCTTGAGGAAAAGCTCTCAGCCGATGTAGAACAGCTAAAAGACCTCAGGAAATGTGCCCTACTTACCGAGAATCAGTATCACGAGCTTAAACAGAAATATGGTCAAGTTTTTGACGCCGGGATGGGAGCCGAGGCTATCCTCCAACTGGCGAAGGGCATTAACCTTGATGAAATGCGTAACAAGTTGCTCCAGGAAATCCGCTCTACCTCGGGTCAACGCCACAAAAAGGCAAGTAAGCAGCTACAGGTAGTAGAAGCATTTCGCCGCAGTGGCAATAAGCCAGAGTGGATTATTCTAACGGTATTACCTGTCTTACCCCCTGACCTGCGACCTATGGTTCAGCTAGACGGAGGTAGATTCGCTACCAGTGACCTTAATGACCTGTATCGACGAGTCATTAACCGTAATAGCCGATTGCGCCATCTGCTGGAAATAGGAGCACCAGAGATTATAATCCGCAATGAGAAACGGATGCTCCAGGAAGCAGTTGACTCCCTCATTGATAACGGCAGAAGGGGGCGAGCCGTCTCCGTCAGCGGTAGCCATAAATTAAAGTCACTCTCCGACATGCTCCGAGGTAAGCAAGGACGCTTTCGCCAGAACCTGCTCGGCAAGCGGGTTGACTATAGCGGGCGCTCAGTCATCGTTGTTGGCCCTGAACTCAAACTTCACCAATGTGGTTTACCCCGACGGATGGCTCTGGAGCTATTTAAGCCATTCGTTATGCACCGACTGGTAGAGGACGGCATTGTCCACAACATTAAGGGTGCCCGACGGCTGGTAGAGAAAGCCAAACCAGAGGTATATGACATACTGGAACAAGTTACCAAGGAGCGACTAGTGTTGCTTAACCGGGCTCCCACTTTGCACCGGCTCAGCATCCAAGCCTTCGAGCCAGTGCTCATTGATGGCAGTGCCATCCAGATTCACCCTCTGGTATGTGCTGCTTTTAACGCTGATTTTGATGGTGACCAGATGGCAGTCCATGTCCCACTGTCTAAAGCTGCGATTAAAGGGGCTAGGGAACTGATGTTCAGCATCTACAACATGCTGCTACCAAGCTGCGGTGAGCCAATAGTAACCCCAACCCTGGACATAGTGCTCGGTTGCTACTACCTGACCACAATCAGGCCCGGGGCTAAGGGGGAAGGCATAACCTTCGGCAGCTTTGAAGAGGCAAAACTCGCCTATGAACTTGGTGCTATCGACCTCAGCGCCGAGATTGAGGTCAGAGACCAGCAAAGAGGTGGGCAAAGGGTTAAAACTAGCGCTGGTCGCATCATCTTTAATAATGTTTTGCCCCCGGAGCTAGGCTTCTTAAACAAAGTAATTGATAAGTCAAGCTTAAAGCAGATAGTAACCGATTGCTATAAACTACTAAGTCCTGAAGATACGGCTGCGGTACTGGACAACCTCAAACACCTAGGCTTCCACTATGCCACCAAATCGGGAACTACCATTGCTATGAGCGATATTGAGGTTCCTCAGAGCAAGGCAAAACTATTAGAAAAGGCGGAGGAAAGGATTATCACTATTGAAAATCAGTTCAATCACGGCTTAATCACCGAGGATGAAAGATATAGTGAAGCTGTGGGAATATGGATGGAAACTACCGACCAGATTACTGATACCATCGCCCACACTCTTGACCGCTATGGTGGCATCTACATGATGGCAACATCAGGAGCCAAGGGAAATATTTCCCAAATTTCACAGATGGCAGGGATGCGGGGGTTGATGACTGACCCCTCAGGTAAGATAATCGACTTTCCAATCAAGTCAAGCCTCCGTGAAGGACACAGTGTTCTGGAATACTTTATCTCTACCCATGGTGCCCGCAAGGGATTAGCTGATACTGCCCTGAGGACATCAGACAGCGGTTACCTTACCCGACGCCTCATTGATGTTGCCCAGGATGTTATCATTCTCCAGAAGGACTGCGGCACTACCGCCGGTATATGGATATCCGAACCACAGGAAGGAGAGATGCTACCATCACTTGCCGAGCGAATAACCGGTCAGTTGGCTGCCAGCAAAGTGGTTAATCCTCAAACTGGGGAAACCATCGTTAATCAAAATGAGGAAATTGATGAACAGAAAGTTAAAGAAATTACTGATGCTGGGATAACCAAAGTCTATGTCCGGTCTCCCCTTACCTGCCAGGCAAGACGAGGCTTATGCCAGCATTGCTACGGCAGAGACCTCGCCCGCGGGCATCTGGTTGACCTTCAAACAGCTACAGGCATAATTGCCGCCCAGAGCATTGGCGAACCAGGTACCCAGCTTACTCTACGCACCTTTCATACTGGTGGCGTCGTCGGGCTTGATATCACCAGCGGTCTGCCCCGGGTAGAAGAACTCTTTGAGGTAAGACCACCTAAAAGTCAGGCAATTATCTCAGAAATAGACGGTGTGGCTGAGGTAATTCATAATGAGGAGGGAGAAAGGATTAAGGTCACTAGCTCCGAGACATACCGTGATGAATATTCACTGCCCCCTGACTTTAGAGTCATGGTAGACAATGGTCAATGGGTAGATAGGGGAGCTACGCTAGCCTGTCAAGCCACAGAGGTTGAAGCGGCACCACCGTCAGTTGCCCTAACCACCGAAACTCAAACTATCCTGTCTCGTGTTGCCGGTGAAGTAACTATTGAAGATGGGCAGCTATCTATCAACTATGAAGAGAAAGAGGAGCGAGAATATCCTATTCCGGCTACCGCCCATATTCGCGTCCAAACTGGAGACCAAATAAAGGCAGGGCAGCAACTTAGTGATGGCTCCATCAACCCCCAGGACATCCTGCGTATTTTGGGCAAGGAGGCAGTCCAGCAATATCTGGTAGAAGAAGTGCAAAAGGTATACCGCTCCCAGGGAGTAAACATAAACGACAAGCATATTGAAGTTATCGTCCGTCAGTTGCTGACCAAGGTTCGTATTGATTCCTCAGGCGATGCTGACCTGGTACCCGGGGAGCTACTAGACAGGTTCCACTACGAGGACATTAATGCTAAGGTACTGGCTGAAGGAGGTGAGCCAGCCACTGCCCACACGGTATTAATAGGTATAACCAGAGCCTCGCTGAACACTGATAGCTGGTTGGCAGCAGCCTCCTTCCAAGAGACGACCAAAGTGCTTGCCGAAGCCGCAGTCTATGGCAAGATAGATAGGCTGGCCGGGCTTAAGGAAAATGTAATTATTGGTAAGCTGATTCCAGCCTGCTACTCAGCTTCTATAGAGGAGCCAACATTAGTAGCTGGCGAAGAAGAGGAAGAGGAAGCACTGGAGCTGATGGCCGATGAAGGGCACGGAGAGGTACCGAACATTGTAACTGATGAAGACCTTGAAAAGGCATCAGACATGCTAAGTCTAGAAGAACTCGAAGAAAAACCAAGCTTGACAGATGAAGAAGATGAGGAGCTAGCTACCTAGCCTCTACTTACACCACAACTTAATTGCTTTAATTAATGAGGAGTCGACCTATCTTAATCAGGCGACTCTATTTTATTGCTGATTTATCCTGGCTCAGCTAAGATGTGGTATACTAAGACTGATTGTCAAGGGCTTATGCGCCATGCCCACATTAAGGATGAAGGAGCTATTGTGATATAGAAGGTGCTAAGCATGAAGAGAAAAACCAAAAGGAAGATTAAGAGATTTTTTGAGACCCCTTTAAATATCCTTGGAACAGTTTTTACAATCGGTGGTGTTATTGCTGCTATTCTAGCGGTCTCTTTAGGCTGGGGGTGGCTTATAGTTTTATTCGTTATCTTGATTCTCAGTGGAGGAGGATTACTCTATACCTATAAGAAAGTGTCAGCCCCTGAACTCAATTACTTCGAACGAATAGACTTTCGCATACCAGATGAAAATACGATAAGAGAAGCCGTAGACGGTATTCTAAATTGCAAGAAAGTTGAACCTTTCTATGTCCACGTTGCTCCTAAATTTAATGAGGTATCAGCGATTTGTTCAAGATCAAAGGAAACTGGCTTTACCATGGTTTCTGGTAGGCCTGGCGAAGGAAAAAGTATGATAGCTTATCAGGCTGCACATTCACAAAAAGAACAAGAGCTGTACTTTATCTATTCGTTAAACACTGGAGAAATAGAGGACAAGAAATGGGGTGAAATTCGTGACCAAATTTTTCTTGAATTAGACGAAGTATTAAAAGGCAAAAGGAAACTCATTTTAGTTGATGATGCACATAAGTTAGAAAGTAAAAAAGACTTGAAACGCGCACTACAAAGGGAAGCGGAGGAAAACAATTGTAACTATATCTGGATTGAAACGGAGGAGGAAACTGAAGAGGAATATGAGGGAACCCGCTCTGATAAAGTTATTAGAATTAACTTTCAAAGTTTCTTAAATAGCTTATTAAAGGATTTCTATCAAAGTGAGGAGCCGAGCTTGCAAAGGGCATTGGCCGGCCGTATTGAGGGGTTAGAAGACGCAATCAAGAGGGTAAATGAGGGAAAAATTACTGATGCTTGGCACTTTGCCTTTTGTGCTACACAAGGCTGGGAAAGATTGGTACAAAAGGTCAAAGATTTTAAAAAGGATGAGATAGTAAAATTACTAGTTCTATTTTTCATATCAGCTCATGCGGTATTGAGTAATGAATCTGAGCTCCACGAAAAATACGTTATGGAGAAAATCCGAGGGCTCGGATTTAAATGGCTCTCTGAGCAAAAACCACAGATGTCTATTCCAGAAGCAATTGACAGCCTAGGGGGTGAGAAGCTCATAAGAATTTATGATAAAAAGCATGACAGAGGATATATAAGGTCATTACACTATAACTTTGCAAGAGAGGTAGTTAAAGCATCCCTTTTAAGGGAATCTTATGCTGATGACATGTTAATCTTGTCAAAGGCTTTACTAACTGATGACTACCAAAGGTGTGTTGGTTATCGTGTTTTTCATCATGACATCGGACGATATGCACCACAATTTGACCGGGATAATAAAGACTGGTTAGTTAATTTCATAAGCAATCCTTTGACTGAATGGTTGGTTAGCTATCCAATTGTGTTAGACTCCATCAGAAAAGTAGATAGTGATGCACATAATGAAATACTCAATGAGCTAGATATTAGTACACTTGCTGCAAAGGTGAACACTATAGAGAGTGATAAGTTCCAAGCGTTGGCACATCTTTTAAATGCTCTAGGAGACCATGGTGATGAGCTATTAAAGGATGAGAATTTCGATTTATCAAACTTAGCCCAAAAAGCCAGTGCCTCAGAAGTTGGGCAGTTCCAGCAATTAGCATACCTGCTGAATGCATTATGATACCATCGGGATGAGCTGATAGAGAAGTTGGACTTGGTATTTTTGGCAAAAGTGGCCGGAGCCGCCAGGGTTGAGCAGCTTGAGCAACTAGCATACCTGCTGGATGCTTTAGGAGACCATGGTAATGAGCTACTAAAGGATGAGAATTTCGATTTATCAAACTTGGCCCAAAAAGCCAGTGCTGCAGAAGTTGGGCAATTTGGTCAAATAGCACACCTGCTGGATGTTTTAGGAAACCGCCGTGATGACCTGCTTAAGAAACTGGATTTAGTGGAGTTGTCCCAAAAAGCCAGTGCTGCAGAAGTTGGGCAGTTTGATCAATTAGCACAGTTGTTGAATGCTTTAGGAGACCACCAGGATAAATTGATAACGAACGAGAATTTTAACTCGGCAAAGTTGGCCCAAAAAGCCAGCACTGCAGAAATTGAGCAGTTTGATCAATTAGCAGACCTTTTGGATGCTTTAGGTCACCGCCGGGAGGAGCTGATTAAGAAACTGGATTTATCAGAGTTGTCAGAAAAAGCCAGCGCCACAGAAGTTGGGCAGTTTGAGCAGTTAGCACATCTTCTGAATGCATTAGGAGACTACAGGGATAAGTTAACAGAAGAATTAAATTTTGAAAAGTTAGCAAACGTAACCAATACTGCTAAGATTGGAGAACTCGAGGGGGTAGCTAAGCTCCTAAAAGAATTGGGCCAAAGGAAGAGTCAGCTTTCCGTCCTACTGAACCATGACATGTTTGTGCAAAAAGCTAATCAAGCAGGCCCTCACGATATTACTGGCTTAACAATGCTCATGGCCGAGTTAGAGGAGGAAGGTCGTAATAAGTTTATCCAGGAAGTTAATTGGAGCTCCATGTGTCTAAAATGCCCTATTTATGTCCATTTGCTTAGTCCCTTAGGAGCAAGCTTAGAAAACTTGTGGAAACAAGCTGAAATGTTGTCCGACAAGACTGGCGTTGACAAAATAGCACAATATTTGCAAGCCCATGCCGATAAGATAAAGCAGCAAATTGAGGAGGCCTCTACCAATCCGAGGCTATATTCAGGAGTAGCAAAATTTTTCTGGAACTGTAATCAAGTTGACCCTCAGCTAGCAACTAATATAGCAACCGAGACAATAAGTAAATTGATAGACAACTTCAGAGTTAGACCTAGTGAGTACCGAGGTGCAGGCCGACTGATCAACTCATTCTATGCAATCAATCCTGAGTTGTCTGCATCTTTTATCCAGAACAACAGGGTGCGAGGAAAAATTCAACAATCAATAAATGAAGATGATTGGAGTGAAGAGGTAGAAGGTTTGAAACACCTGATAGAAGCTTTCTATCGTTCAGCCCCAGACCTTTGGAGGGCAATGGTCAATTCCAATTGGATTGTTGTGGATCTGAGTTCCCTTGAGCTTGACTCTATTTATAGAGATGTTGATGAAGAGAAATAAACGCAGGACAGCGCATAACAAGGGGGTGAGATAAAATAGCTCGCATTATATCGGGTAAACCCACCACTGAAGACCTACCTCTCGATACCAGCCTCCGACCGCGGCGGTTTGATGACTTTATCGGGCAGACCAGAATCAAGGACAATTTGACCATAGCTATCACTGCTGCCAAAGGCAGAGACGAGGCGCCAGACCATATACTACTCTATGGTCCACCCGGTCTAGGCAAGACCACCCTGGCTTATATCATAGCTGCTGAGATGGGGGTTAACATCAAAATTACCTCAGGCCCGGCAATAGAGCGTACCGGAGACCTGGCAGCTATCTTAACCAACCTCCATAATCAGGACATACTCTTCATTGATGAAATCCACCGCCTCAACCGGGCAGTAGAGGAAATATTATACCTGGCTATGGAAGACTTTGCCCTGGACATCATTATCGGCAAAGGTCCCGGTGCCAAAAGCCTACGACTGAACCTGCCTGCCTTCACCCTGATTGGCACCACTACCCGCTTTGCCCTGCTCAGCCCACCCCTCCGAGACCGATTTGGCGCCGTTTACCGCCTCGATTTCTACGACCAGCCATCTATAGAAACAATCCTCAACCGTTCAGCCCGTATCCTCCAGGTAAAAACAGAGGCAGGGGGACTGAGGGAGATAGCCCGTCGGGCGAGAGGTACCCCCCGCGTGGCTAACCGACTGCTCAAACGGGTCAGAGACTATGCTCAAGTGATGGCAGATGGTGTAGCCACCCAATCAGTTGCTGTTGAGGCACTATCCAAGCTCGAAGTTGACCATATAGGCTTGGATGAGATAGACCACAAGGTGCTCCACACTATCATTGACAAGTTCAATGGTGGACCGGTAGGGCTGGAGACTATCGCTGCCGCCATCAGCGAGGAGGCAGATACCATTATGGATGTCTACGAGCCCTACCTTTTGCAACTGGGCTTTCTGGAGCGAACCCCTCGTGGCCGATTAGCCACCCCGCTGGCTTATCAGCACCTCGGCCTGCCCTATAATAAACAGAAACCTTCTCCACCAACCCTATTGTAACCCATATTTAGCCGAGTAGCACCAGGCACAGGTAAAGCTGTTATTGCGCTTACCCACCTCGATTAACAATATCTTATTTCAGGATAGCATAGGCTACCTGAACAGTAAGGCTAATCTCCACCTCCCCAGGGCTGATTGGTGTTGGTGATGATACTACCGCTTCAGCCATCCAGATAGTGGATGAACCCTGGATGCTCTCATAGATATAGGTCGGCTCACCCAAAGTGACCCCCGCCAGCTCAGCCAGTTGCTCGGCTTTAGCATTGGCATCAGCCATCGCCTCTTGCCTGGCTTGCTCATAGTAAACTGATGGGTCATCCACAGAAAAGCCTATGCTATCTACTCGGGTAAGGTCTCCCCCAGCCTCAGCTACAGCGTCAATGATGGCGCCAGCGTCATCTATATCCCTTATCTTGGTAGTTACCATATTGGTTACCCGATAGCCAATCACGACCTGTTCTCCATCTACCCAGCTTGTTATCTGACGAATGCTAAAGTATTGGGTTTGAATATCCTGCTCCGCCACCCCGTTATCGGTCAGGGCTGCCACCACGCTATTCATAGCTTCAGTCGCCTGGGATTGAGCCTCGGCAACAGTTGCCTCCTGAGCTTCAATGCCTAAACTTAAGGTAGCGATGTCAGGCACTGCCATTACCTCTCCTTCGCCGTTGACCCAGATACCCTCCTCCTGAGCGACCAAGCTTACCTTATCGGGGACAGCGCAGCCACTTAAGCCTACCACGGCTAGCACCAATGCCAAGCTAATCCCGACTAACCAGTTCCTTTTCACCTTTGACCTCCTTCTGATTAGTACCGAAAACCTGGGATAACCATTGCCATTTATATCATTAAGCATCACCTCCACAACTAACACTGCTAAGATATAATGAAAAAATCGCCAATTGGTTTGTGGCTAATCTAAAGCCTCAAGGGCTGCCTCATAGCCGGTTCCCGATACCGCAATTGCCCGATGCAGGGCAGGCTTTACCGATTTTGGGACTATCTCCAACGCATCTTGGAGCTTAGCCTGCTGAGTGAAAGCATCCTCATCGCGCTGTTGCGCTCGGCGGACAAGGCTCTCCTCATCTTGCACCTGACAACTCCTGTAACGGCGTTACCCTGTGCCTACAGTATAACGAAGGAACAGGCAAAAAGATAGCTTCAGTATGCTAAACAACCTCTATATCGGGCATTTAAGGGGGTGAGGTTGCTTACCAACCTAATATATTTTAGATACCATCAGGAGATGTAATATGTTACAATGATTCTAAGATTGAAATTTTGATAAGAAGATACTCAACAACAGGATAAAGCCTTGCCTTGCTATATGCGTCTGATGTACAGAGAAGATATTGCCCAGGTCACCGAGATTGACCGTGAAGCCTTCCCCACCCTGTGGCCACCGGCTAATTATCACCACGAGCTACAAAATCAGCTAGCCCATTACATCGTAGCCTGCGATGAAGAGAAAACAGTTGACGAACCCGAGGTAAAAGCTCCTCCAGAGAAGAGCTTCTCCCGGCTAATATCCAGGGTAAGGCAGCTGTTTAATCATGACCGTTTCTTTGTCACTGAACTGCCCCCCTCAGACAAACAATATATTGCTGGTTTTGTCGGCTTCTGGATTATGGCTGGTGAAGCTCATATAACCAATATTGCAGTCCGGGAAGTCTATCGTCGCCAGGGGATAGGAGAGCTACTGCTTATATCAGCTATAGACCTGGCTACGGAGCTAAATGCTGATACCATCACCCTGGAGGTTCGTGCCTCCAACACCGCTGCCCAGAGTCTCTACCAGAAGTGTAGCTTTACTCAGGTAGGTCTGCGCCGCAGCTATTACTCAGATAATAAGGAAGACGGTATATTAATGTCTACCGAAAATATCACCTCAGCCCAATTCCAGACACACCTAAACCGGCTGAAGCAAGCCCACTCCAAAAGATGGGGAATAGCCCACTACCTGGTTGCTCGATAGCTACCAGCTCACCAGCTCTTTAATTACTGCCTATGTCCCTGGAAACTCTTCTGAAGCAAGCTTTCCCCCGCTGGCCCAGTTGTGCTTGGGGTTATCCTTGATAATGATATGAACTGCTTCTGAAGGAACACCCATCTTCACCATCGCCGAGGTTATGCCCTCCACCAGTTGCTTCTTTTGCTCGATGGTGCGTCCCTCCCACATTTCAACGATAACTACTGGCATGACCCCTCCTTCTTTTGATTATCCAGTCGGTCTATTCAATATATCCTTTCTTCTTACCACCGCACATCTAGTAATCTCAAACCGTGTTACTTAAACAACATTAACACCAGAAAATAATTTATTGGCTATTAGTCCGGCGATGGGTGGGAAGAAAAAGACACAGGCCAGACGAATTAGCATGAATTTCCAGCCCATTAGGCCTATTTCCAATGGCAACCGGGTAATTGAAAACAATGACCATCCAGTTAGAAAGGCTACCATAGTTCCTATACTGGCCCCGGTGCGCAATAGTCCGGCAGCGATGGGTAAACTAACATAGGGACCACCCGGCGTAAGACTACCAAGTGCTGAACCAATTAACAGACCTCGGAAACCAGATTCGGCACCTATCCACGTGGATATAATTTCGGTAGGAATAAGAACCTGAGCCATACCAGCTACAATAAAGGCAAAAATCAATAAAGGAACAATCTGTAGCAGCATACCCCCTGCTGATTGTAACCCCAGAATATGCTCCCCCCTCCTTTACTATAAGCGATAAAGGTAAGGACAATAGCAATTACGCCCATTATTATGGTTGGGATAAGCATTTGCCGGAACCTCCTGTTTTTAGTCATACCGTTTCTCCGTTTACTCCAATCCCTGCGGTCAGGCTAATTGTAATTTTGAGTATAACACTGTCAGTATAGCTATAAGGAGATTGTGAAGCAACCTATCCCCCTGACCCCCTTCCCTTAATAAGGGAAGGGGGGATGCGGTGAGAGAGGGGCTTCGCCCCTCTCTATAAACTCTCTCCCTTGTAGAAGTGTATAATTGGCAAGAAGTTTGGTGATACAGCAGGCAAAATAGGGGGTTAAGGGGCGAAGCCCCTTATAAAAATAGTTTCCCCCTTCCTTTGAAGGAGGATATACTATAAAGGGAGTGAAGAGGGGCGAAGCCCCTCTCAATAAATCATCTTCCCCCTCTCCTTGTAGAAATGCATAATGGGCAATAAGTTTGGTGATACCGTACGCAAAGCAGGAGTTTAAGGGGGTGTGGGTTCATAAAGAGACAAAAACACTGCAGTTAACAGCCCTTGACAATGCTGTTAACTTAATCCCAGCATTGTCTATATCAATTCTAGCCTATGGCTGAGTGACCACGATATTATCAAAGGCAATTTCAGTAAATGTGCCTGCGAGCGAGTGAGCTGACAAGTCAATATCCCCACCAGTAAAGGTGGTATCTATAACCTCCCTTAATAGATGCCCGTTAACTGACAGGCTTAGGTTGCTACCTATGCAACTAATATTCATAAGATTGGTGACACCTAGCCCCTGATTGATACGGACTGAGCGGCCAGGCCCCGCAAGATCTATCAGGTTCCCATTAACGCACTTTGCTATCAAGTAGTAACCGTCGGCACTGATACCAAAAGCGTAGTAGTTATCATTATCTTGACGTCGACATACTACTGAATGCCAGTTATCGTCACTACCTCCGACCAACTTAGTCTCCACTTCCAAAATGAAATCAGTCAACCACTGGTGAGCGAGACTGTAACCAGCAAAAGGAGCATCCGTGTAATTAATCAGATGAAACCAGCCATTTTGGTAAAAAGCCGAGCCGCACTCATCAGAATAGGTATCCCACCCGCTGCTTTCATCACTGAAGTCGTCTGAAAACAGGACCGTAGGGGTGGCTTCAAAATGGGCGGCGACGCTCTTATTCGAGTCCATGGTGATAGTAACAGTGGGTGAGGTATCAGTTATGTCACCGCTCCAGCTGTTAAATTCCCAGCCTTCATCAGGTGTGGCAGTAAGCTCTACCCCTGTTCCCGACGGGTAGCTATGAACACCAGCGGGAGGTGAGGTAGTGCCATTGCCAACAATGCCTATTGTCAGGTCATAGGTAATCTGAGTAAAGTTGGCGATAACATTCTTATCCGAGTCCATAGTAATGGTGATAGTAGCTGAGGAACCTGAAGCACTACCCTCCCAATAGTCAAAGGTGTAACCACTAGCGGGGGTGGCTGTCAGTGTTACCTGGATACCCGATTCATATTGGCCACCCGGAGGAGATACAGAACCTGCTCCCGGAGGGCTAACATTTACGGTAAGTGTATAAGTAGTAGGCCCACACCCAACTAGCCCTATTAAACTCGCTACCAAGATACAGACTATAACTAGAAAAAAGCGTTTGTAATTCCAAAGCCGTGTACCCATAGTCTTCCCCTCTTATCCCTTATTTAGTACCTTGGCTTCTAACACTATTATCTATCTGTAGATGACACCTGTCAATATATCTATAAAAGACAAGTTATCTTTTAACCTCCTTCCTCACCAGTAGACATATATTCCTAGAGAAAAACTTGAGTGGGAAGCGGTAGGAGCTTTCGGGGAAGGATTTCAGCACTGCAAAGCCCGCCCTCTTCACCAGCCTCTCCAGCTCGGAGTAAGAGAACAGGTAATAGTAGCGATACAGAGTCTTATCCTTTATCCGCCATGGCACCGCCACCTCTCTGGGCTTGAACCAGAACCGGGGTTGCCACCGGTTCCACACCGTGATAAAGGCTTCACCCCCCGGCTTTAATACCCGCCTCAGTTCACCCAAGGCTGCTCGCTTCTCCTCCTCACCCTCTATATGGTGGTAGGTAGCTATTGAGATTGCCCAGTCAAAGGTTTCATCAGGATAGGGAAGGCAGCGAACATCAGCCACCGATAGATTTACGGCAAAATTGAATTTCCGGGAGTATTTCCGGGCATACCTTAGCATCTCAACAGAAAAATCCACGCCATATAAGTCAAAACTCTGGATAAAGGGTAAAAAGTCGGCTCCGTGAGCACAGCCAAGGTTAAGTAACCTGCCCTTCTGCCACCTCTGAGCCAGCACCTCCAGCTCGCTACGGAATATAGACCAGTGCCTGAAGTTATACCAGCTAGGAGCTATCTGGTTGAATATATCTCTAGTCACCCTATCCCCTTTATCCCCTTCCCCTCAAGGGGAAGGGGAAGATTTTTTCTGAAGAGGGGCTTCGCCCCTCTTAAACTCCCTTTATAGTATATCCTCCTTCAACGGAGAAGGGGAAACATTTCCTTAAAGGGGCTTTGCCCCTCTTCAACTCCCCGTTAATATTGTTCTCCTTCACTTCAGTATTTCTCTCCTTCAAAGGAGAGGAGAGAAATATTTCCTTATATTCTACACCCAAGTATTTCTTAAACAGAGGCCTCGCCCCTCTTGAATTCCCTACAGTCAGGTTGTTGCTATAAGCTAAAACTGCTAAACTATTTTTAACGCTTACAGAGAAGTATACTATGAAAAAATTTGCCAGGACAATATCCGGGGTAACCCCGGTAGCAGTTATGACCCTGCCCATGAAATGCCCTGGGAAATGCGTATATTGCCCCACCTTTACCGATACCCCCCAGAGCTATACCCCGGAGTCGCCAGCAGTGTTACGGGCAAAAAGGTGCGACTATGACGCCAGGAAGCAGGTCAAGCTGAGGCTAAGAATTCTGTCAGAAATGGGGCACCCCACCGATAAGGTTGAGCTGATAGTAATGGGGGGCACCTTCCTGGCATCTCCCCAGGATTATCAATACCAGTTTATTAAGGATTGCTTTGATGCCTTAAATGGCAAGGAATCTACCACCCTGGAAGAGGCAAAACAACTTAACCAGACGGCTAAGCACCGCTGCACCGGGCTATGCCTAGAGACCAGACCCGACTGGTGTCAGCAACAGGAGATAGACAGGATGCTCCAGTTTGGCACTACCAGAGTGGAACTCGGCGTTCAGACCTTAGATGATGAAATCTACCGGCTGGTAAGAAGAGGACACCAGGTAGAGGATGTAATTAACGCTACCACACTACTCAGGGAGCACGGCTTTAAGGTGCACTATCACTGGATGCCAGGGCTGCCCGGCTCGACCCCGGAAGAGGATTTAGAGCTAGCCACCAGGCTATTCAGTGATGCTCGCTTTAGACCCGATGGCTTGAAGCTATATCCGACTATGATAGTGGAAGGCACTGAGCTGGAGAAATGGTATCGGGACGGGCGCTACCAGCCTTATGATGTCAATACTATGATTAACCTGCTGGTCAACATTAAGTCCATCGTGCCCAAGTATGTCAGAATTTCAAGGGTGCTGCGTGATATTCCGTCCAAGTTTATTGTCGCTGGTTGCCGGGATTCGCTACGGGGTGTGATTAAACAGCGAATGAAGCGACAGGCAATTGAATGTAAGTGCATCCGGTGTCGGGAGTATGGTCACCGCTCACAGGATGGCTGGGAAATAGGCAAACCACGGATGGTGAGGATGGATTATGAGGCTTCAGGTGGTAAGGAAATCTTCCTATCCTTTGAGGATGAAAATGAAACACTATTTGGCTTACTGCGGATGAGGATTCAATCCCAGCCCATAACCATATTGGGGGAGATGACAACGGGCAACCTGGCCTTGATAAGGGAGCTACATATATACGGTCCCGAGGTTCCCCTCACCGAGCAGAAACCAGAGGCTGCCCAGCATAAGGGCTTAGGCAAGGCATTACTCCGGGAAGCAGAGCGAATCGCTGGCGATGAATTTCACGCCCACCAGATAGTAATTTTGAGTGGCATCGGAGCCAAGGAATACTACCGCTCTGAGTTTGGCTACATCTCACAGGGAGACTATATGGTTAAGAGTGTGTAGTCACAATAGCTCAACACACTAAATAAGGGTCAATCCTCGAGGCGGTGTTTGCTTTTATCTAAATCACCTTCTGTGAGGACCATACAAAATGGCTAATTGTAGATGCTTGTAGAAGTCTGTCAGCAGAAACTGATAGGCTCAAAGCTATATTTTGCGGATTACCTGGCATTCCCTTTGCCGCGGTACTCCTTTCTCTGAGGAGGCGTATAATCCAGTTCGGGCTTTACTAGGTCAACCCAGTTTTCAATTTGTTTGTCACATATCCCGGAGGTTGAAAAGCCCAGTTCTTCAATGAAAGAGAGAAACTCTTGTAGAAAGGCTCTATCTTTTTGTTCGAGCTTATTAATCGCCACTATGAAATCTTCTCTCATTACCTTATGTCCTCCCACTCTAGTTGCTTCATGACATTCTTATTTCTACTAGCTTTCTTAACCATCGCAAGGCACTTGGCAAATTCCTCATTATTGGTGACCTTAAGGTCAAAATCGTCAGCAAAAGCTTGCCTGATTATGTAGGCACAAAAGTCCATATGAATCCCTAGATTTTTCTTGTCTTCATAGAACTTATCTGCTAGTAACACCGTTGGTCCTCTGAAGGATTCAACATAATCGTCACAATGCTCCCAATATGTGCCAGCAATGAATCCTATCTCCTCGTCAACTCTACCCTCTGCAAGCAATGTGCCCAAAATATCTTTTTGTAGATCTAGCTGAAATTTATCCTTGCTTATGTTAATACCCATTGCTTCATGACGTTCGATATATTCAAGAAGAAATTTGTATTGGCACACCACCAACGAATTGAATACCTCCTTATTCTTTACATAGAATGTGTTCATTTTACAACTTTTAAGCTGCCGATAGTCCACTATTGTAGGCGGTGCAACTATCGGGTGTCTACCTTGATGCACACTGCTCGTCATTTTTTTTAGATCCCTCTGATAAATAACGCTTAAATAAATAAACGGAATACAGTAGAAAAGACACTAAGATTAGATAAGAAATAATAGTGCTGACAAGGTACCACGTACAAACTTTTGTAAGCAATCCGCTGAAGCTCAGAATTGAGAGCAGTAGTGAGGACCAGAGTAACGGGAAGATATAAAGCGCCTGCTTTCGCAGTTCCGTCCTAACAGCGTGAACTAACTTTATCTGTAGGGCAAAACCCAGGAGAAAAATGACCAGAGCTATCAGTATTGAATCTAGGATCAATGAAAAAGAGAAGATCACCTTGAGAATTTCAATTTGTTCATATGTCATCGGTCACTCCACCTGATCGCGATGCCCGATGTCGCTTTTTAGGTGTTTAGAATAGCTACTCTTTAACTTCTCTTCATATACAATCATACTCGCCCACCATCTGGTTGTCAATATCTATTTCTGACCAGAGTTGACAGTGCAAAGCGTGATAATCTAACCTGAGGTGCTTTAACATTCCGCTATGCCAATGATGATGGCCCGACGCCAGGAACGCTCTTATTGTCATTTAAGTCACCTTCTCTGGAAACTATACATTTTGATGGTTTGTTATACTCTCTCCTTGAGCCAAATCCCTTCCTAAGAGTCGCCAAGTATCTCTCAGATGCACACCCTGAAAAGTAAAAGCTGAGTAAGTCTCTGGAACGGAGTGCTTGTAGGTTAATTTTAGCTATTTCCTAACTGTGACAGGTCGAACTTCATGCCATCCCTGGCGGCGAGCACCCTGACCCCTGTCTTCTGAGACAGCCTCTGGGCTATTTCCCACGGCTTTGCCCGCCACATTGACATACCAAAATGAGTCAGGATAGCTACCTTCGGTTTTAATTCCATTATAATGTGCTCGGCATCAGGCACCGATAGGTGGTCAAAAGGGCGACCTGCCTCCAGAAAGACCACATTTATAATCAAAAGTTCACTACCATAGCTATGACACAAGCCATCAAAGTAGCGGCTATCGGCAATATAAGAGAAGGTGTGCTCACCAGTGCTAAACAGCATGCCGTAGGTTTCTACCGGGTGTATATGCCGAATTGGAGTAATAAAGGAGATATTGCCTATAGAGTAGGACTTACCCTCCTCTAATACCTCAATACCTTCAAGATAACCTTTCAAGTAGGAAAAGATAACTGCCTCAGTCCCCAGGGCATCAGCCGGAGCGAATAGCCAGCCGCGCCGCCTCAACCCACCCTGGGTCATCGCCTCAACCATAATATTGACATCTGCCGAGTGGTCTAAGTGGCGGTGCGACAGGATGATAGCACTGAGTTTATCGGCTCTAAGCTTCCGTTTAGTCGACTGAACGATACTACCCGGACCAGGGTCAATAAGTATTTCAGTACCACCTAAGTTCAGCCATAATCCGCCTGAGGCTAGAATCTGGTTGGCAACCATTATCCTGGCGCCGCCCGTCCCCAGAAAGGTTATGGTATCGCCTGACAGGCTCTTATTTTCCACAACTAATGTAACTATAGAGCAAGGAGACACTTTTTACAATCGTGGTACAAGGCATTGTTTATTCTACCTCACCCCCTTAATCCCCCTCTCCATAAGAGGAAGATATATTCTTTGCATGGGGGGAAAAGATTATTGAGAGGGGCTTCGCCCCTCTCAATAAATTGTCTCCCCCTTCCCTTACTAAGGGAAGGGGGTCAGGGGGATAGGTTACTAAACATTTTGGTAAATGCCCTTTGACGCCTGAGAGATAGTCGACTAAAATAGGGCTGAGCGTCTGACAAGGAGAATGATATGGAGCTGATTTGGGCACCGTGGCGTATAGAATATATTCAGATGGAAAAAGCAGCAGGGTGCGTTTTATGTGACAAGCCCGGACAAAATAGTGACGCCCAAAACTATATCCTGTATCGGGGAGACAAAAACTTCATCATTATGAATAGCTATCCCTATAATCCGGGACACCTGATGGTATCCCCCTACCGGCACATAGCTAGCCTGGAACAGCTAACCGATGAAGAGCGTCATGAGCACTTTGAAATAGTCAGCCGAAGTATCAAGATTCTAAGGCAGGTATTTAACCCCAGCGGCTTCAATATAGGCATAAATATGGGAAAGGTAGCCGGGGCAGGTATAGACGACCATGTTCATACCCACATTGTGCCCCGGTGGCAGGGTGATACCAACTTTATGCCGGTAATATCTGATGTAAGAGTATTACCTGAAGCCCTGGCTGAAACCTACAAAAAGCTAAAGAACAAATTCTGATTCGAGGATAGCTTGAAGCTTTACCCAGTGCCGCTTAAGCCTCAGCACTGAGGCTTCTTGAATTTGGATTTGAGGGCTTCTATTTCTTGTCTTCTTTCAAATTCCTCCTTACTCAAGGGTTGACAAGACTTTAGCTCGTTGCCCTCTATCTTAACAGAAAAAAGTTCATGGCATTTCCAGCAACGGTAGGGACCCTCGTAGGTTGATTCAACCAGAGAGAGACTGCCCTCGGTGCTGCATTTAGGACATTTTACGGTTATCATCATGGCGAAATCCCCCACCTATAATAAGTGCCCCCAAGCGAATTCGAATCGCTGTTACCGGCTTGAAAGGCCGATGTCCTAGGCCTCTAGACGATGGGGGCACGCCAGCGAAGTATAGCAGAGACAGAGTCGTTAAACAACTTCTCCCCAAACATAATTGTTGACAGTCAATCTTTAACTGTGGTAAACTCTAATTTTAGTGTCAGTTAGTTCAGCTGATAGGTTATAGATTGAATTTGGTGTTCAATCCTTGACTGCGGCTTTGAATGGATGAGCTAAGACTCATCCATTAACATTGTGGGGGATAGGAGGTAAACGATTGCCTACAATTAATCAGCTTATCCGTAAAGGACGTAAGCAGGCTACCAAGAAAACCAAAACGCCGGCATTGCTCCTTAGCTACAACGCTTTGAAGAACAGGACAACACCGGGAAAAGGCTCACCGCAGAAGCGAGGGGTTTGCCTTCAGGTTAAGACTACCACCCCGAAGAAGCCCAATTCAGCGCTGCGCAAAATAGCCAGGGTGCGGCTGACCAATCAAATAGAGGTTACTGCTTATATTCCAGGCGAGGGGCACGAGTTACAGGAACACTCGGTGGTGCTAATTCGCGGCGGGCGGGTGAAGGATTTACCCGGTGTTCGCTACCATATCATCCGAGGGGCATTGGATGCCAGCGGTGTAGCTAACCGCCAGCAAGGGCGTAGTAAGTATGGCGCCAAACGAGGCAAAGTCACAACCGAGACTGCTTAGGAGATAAAATGTCAAGGCGAGCCCAAGCTATAAAAAGAGAAATACCTCCTGATGCTAAGTATCACAATGTAACCGTAGCCAAGTTGATTAATAAGGTAATGATGCGCGGCAAAAAAAGCACGGCAGAGAGAATTATATATGATGCTCTACAGATTATGGAGCAGCAGGGGGCAAAAGCCCCGGTCACCGTCCTGGAACAGGCTGTAAAGAATGTGACCCCTCTGCTTGAGGTTAAGCCACGCCGGGTTGGTGGTGCTACCTATCAGGTGCCAGTGGAGGTTCACCCTGACCGTGGTCTCTCTCTGGCTATACGCTGGCTAGTAAAGTCAACCAGAGCCAGGACCGGCAAATCTATGGCGGAGAAGTTGGCTGCCGAACTCAGTGATGCCTCACAGGGACAGGGAGTAACTATTAAAAAGCGAGAGGACACTCATAAAATGGCGGAGGCAAATAGAGCCTTTGCCCATTATAGATGGTGAAAGGTTGTTAGTTATTAAATGGTAAGCCCAGTATCAGTTAAGTTCAAGGTAGAGGATAGGACTGTGCCTAGGAGTTCCCCCTTAGAACACATACGAAATATAGCTATTATCGCTCACATTGATGCCGGTAAGACCACCACCACTGAGAGAATACTATATTACACCGGTCGCACCTATAAGATTGGTGATGTGGACGAAGGAACAGCAGTGATGGACTGGATGAAGCAGGAAAAGGAACGCGGTATCACCATCACCTCTGCGGCTACTACCTGCTATTGGCACGACCACCACATCAATATTATCGACACCCCGGGGCATGTGGATTTTACCGCCGAGGTAGAGCGCTGCCTCAGAGTTCTGGATGGGGGGGTAGTGGTTTTCGATGCTGTGGCTGGAGTTGAGGCTCAATCAGAGGCAGTATGGCGACAGGCTGACCGATATAATGTGCCCAGGATTTGTTTCATCAATAAGATGGACCGAACTGGTGCCAATTTTGACCGCAGTCTATCTATGATTGAACAGCGACTACAGGCTAAACCCCTCCCGGTACAACTCCCTTTGGGCAGTGGAACTTCATATGAGGGGATTATTGACCTCGTGGAGAATAAGGCATGGAGTTTCGATGGGGATCTTGATTCAGAACCAGCTGAGGTAGCCATTCCTGAGTCAGAGCAGGCAAAATGCGCCGAATTTCGCCAGGCACTAATTGAAAAATTGGCTGAATACGATGACCAGATTATGGTAGCCTATCTCAGTGGTAGCAGGATTACTGCCGCTGAGTTAAGAGGTGCCTTGAGAAGGGCAACCCTAGCTAATAAAGGGACGCCCATTCTTTGTGGCAGTGCCCTGAGGAATAAAGGTATTCGGCTATTACTTGATGCTATTGTAAGTTATCTTCCTTCTCCGTTAGATATGCCGCCGGTAAGGGCTATTGATACCAGGTTAGGCGCCGAGGTTACTCGCCCGCCCCGAGATGACGCCCCCTTTTCCGCCCTAGCCTTCAAGGTGGTTTCTGACCCCTTTGTCGGCAGGCTGGTCTATCTTAGGGTATATTCAGGTAGAGTGGAGGCAGGAGCTCAGATATTCAACGCCAGCCGGGGCAAGAAGGAGCGCATCGGGCGGCTATTATTAATGCACGCTAATCACCGTGAAGAGGTGGCTGAAGCCGACACCGGAGCTATCGTAGCTACATTGGGTCTAAAGAATACCTTTACCGGTGATACCCTGTGCCATTCCTCCCAGCCGGTGCTTCTTGAATCTATCCGTTTCCCTGAGCCGGTGCTGTCTATTGCTATTGAACCCAGAACCAGAGCTGACCAGGATAAGATGGGCGAAGCCCTAAACAGACTGAGCGAGGAGGACCCTACATTCAGGGTAAATTATAACCAGGAGACGGGGCAGACAGTTATTTCAGGTATGGGTGAGCTTCACTTGGAAGTCCTAGTCAGCCGATTACTCAGTGAATTTAAGGTAGGAGCAAAGGTAGGCAAGCCACGGGTTGCCTATAAGGAGACTGTTACTATACCGGTGCGAGCCGAAGCTAGATTTGTTCGGCAAACCGGGGGACATGGTCAATATGGTCATGTCTGTCTTGAGCTCGAGCCTATGGAGCGTGGCAGCGGCTTTCAGTTTGTTGACCGTATCAAAAGCGGAGCTATACCCAAACAATATATCCCAGCGGCGGAGGCTGGCATTAAAGAGGCTCTAGGGGCAGGGGTAGTAGCTGGCTACCCGGTGGTAGATATTAAAGTAAGCCTTTATGATGGTAGCTACCACGAGGTTGACTCTTCAGAGCTAGCATTTAAGATGGCAGGCTCGATGGCACTAAAAGATGGTATCGCCAGAGCCAAACCCCTCCTTCTGGAACCTATTATGAGGCTGGAGGTGGTTACACCAGAGCAGTTTCTCGGTGATATAATAGGTGACCTCAACTCAAAGAGGGGGCGTATCGAAGCTATTGAGCCACATGACGGAATATCTATTATTCACTCCTTTATACCCTTGGCTGAGACCTTTGGCTATACCACCAGTCTCAGGTCACTAACCCAGGGCAGAGCCACCCACTCTATGGAGTTTTATCGCTATCAGGTGCTACCAGCGGAATTGACAGACCAGGTTAAAACTGTGGGTAGAAGTTAGGTTAACCAGAATTCTTAACCATCTTAAATGAGGTGTTTTTTATATGGCTAAGCAGAAGATTCGTATCAAACTAAAGGGGTTTGACCATAAGATTCTTGACCAATCGGCAGAGCAGATTGTAGAGGCAGTGGAGCGCACTGGGGCGGTAGTTATAGGACCAGTGCCCCTACCTACCCATATCCAGAAGTTTAGTGTTATTCGCTCCCCCTTTATTGATAAGGATTCGCAGGAGCAGTTTGAAATTCGAACCCACAAGCGTCTTATTGATATTGTGGAAACAACCTCCAAAACAATAGACGCCCTGACCAGCTTGAACTTACCCTCAGGGGTTGAGATAGATATTAAATTATAACCGGGTGGCAAAGGATATGCTCCAAGGTATTATCGGCAAAAAACTAGGCATGACTGAGATATTTAGCGACAACGGTAGAAACGAGGCGGTAACCGCTATCGATGCTGGACCGTGCACGGTAACACAGGTTAAAACTGTGGCTAAAGACGGGCACAATGCTATCCAGCTTGGATTTAGTGAAACCAAAAGGCTCAACTCTCCTCAGCGAGGGCACCTCAAGGGGCTGGGACAGTTTAAGTATCTCCGAGAATTCAGGGTGGGTGATACTGAAGCTACTCAGGTCGGAGACAGGGTTGATGTTAGCCTGTTTAAGGCAGGTGACCTGGTTAATATTACCGGTATATCAAAAGGTAAAGGCTTTGCTGGTGTAGTAAAACGCTATCATTTTGCTGGCGGTCCCAAAACTCATGGGCAATCAGACCGACACCGTGCCCGGGGTTCTGTCGGGGCTGGTTCCTCTCCAGCCAGGGTATTCAAAGGGATGCGTATGGCAGGACATATGGGCAATAGCCGGGTGACAGTGCGCCATTTAGAGATATGTGAAGCTGACCCGGCTCGTAACCTGTTACTGGTAAAAGGAGCAGTCCCCGGTGCCAAGAATGGGCTACTACTAATAAGCAAGTCAGGTAGGGGGAGATAAGGAAGTGGAAATTCCAGTTTACAGCCTTGCCGGCGAGGTAGTTAAACATATTGAGATAAGCGACAAGGTTTTTGCTGTGCCGTTTAATCAGGCAGTGGTGCACCAGGCATTACTAAGGCAACGGGCAAATGCCCGTCAAGGAACAGCCAGTACCAAAACTCGTAGTGAGGTCTCTGGTACCACTAAGAAGTTGTTTCGGCAGAAACATACCGGTTTAGCTCGGGCTGGCAGCAGGAGGTCGCCACTGCGCCGGGGAGGGGGCATCGTTTTCGGCCCCAAGCCAAGGAACTACCACCAAGCCATGCCCAAAAAGATGCGCCAACTAGCCCTAAGGTGTGCCCTATCAGCCAAGGCTGGAGACGGAGAGCTAATGGTTTTGGAGCAATTGAAGCTTGACGAGCCTAGGACCAAGCAGATGGCACAAATCCTGACAGCACTAGGGGTAGATTCATCGGCTCTTATCGTTACCAATGAACCAGAATACAATGTAATTAAATCAGCCCGTAATCTAGCAGAGATTAAGATAATGCCAGCCAGTCTACTTAATGTGGTTGACATTCTCTCCTATAAGATGCTATTGATGGAAGTAGCCGCGGTGCACAAAGCAGAGCAGTTATGGGGATTGGCTCAGGAGGCAAGCAATGCACCTTTATGAGGTATTGCGCCGTCCGCTGGTAACTGAGAAAGATACTACCCTTCAAGCTGGGGGCAAGTATTCCTTTGAAGTGGACAAGGAGGCTAACAAGCACCAAATTAAACAGGCTGTGGAAAAGGCATTCAAGGTCAAGGTAACCGCAGTTAATGTGCTGACAGTCCCTAGTAAGACACGAAGGATGAGAGGACGGCAGGTGTTGACTCCCCCCTGGAAAAAGGCGATAGTTAGCCTCAAGTCAGGGGACAAGATTGGGTTCTTTGAGGGGGTTTGATAATGAAAGGGAAGTTTAAGAGGGTGAGGTTGATAAAATGGCACTAAAGGTATATCGCCCCACTTCTCCTGGTAGACGGGGCATGAGCGGCTCTACCTTTGAAGAGATAACTAAAGATAAGCCAGAGAAATCGTTACTGTTACCGCTTAAAAATAAGGCGGGGCGAAATAGTCAGGGAAGAATAACCGTTCGCCACCGCGGTAGTGGGGCCAAACGAAGACTGCGCATACTGGATTTTAAGCGGGATAAGATTGGTGTTCCGGGCAGAGTAGCCGCTTTTGAATACGACCCTAACCGTTCGGCAAATATCGCTCTCATTTACTACACTGATGGGGAAAAACGCTATATCCTTGCCCCCTTAGGACTCAGTGTCGGCGATATTATAAAATCAGGCAATGATGCTGAAATAAAACCTGGAAATACCCTACCATTAAAGCAAATCCCAACCGGGACTTTAATACATAACATTGAGCTGGAGACAGGGAGAGGTGGACAGTTGGTGCGGAGTGCCGGGGCGGCAGCACAACTAATGGTAAAAGAGGGCGGATATGCCCTGGTCCGATTACCATCCAGTGAGGTGCGGCGTATTCATAGTGATTGTGTAGCTACTATTGGACAGGTAGGTAATGTTGACCACCAGGGTATTAGCTTGGGCAAGGCAGGTCGTAAACGGTGGTTAGGCTGGCGACCTACAGTGAGAGGTTCAGCGATGAGCCCACGTGACCATCCTCATGGTGGCGGAGAAGGTAGGTCACCAATAGGACTACCTGGACCTAAAACACCGTGGGGTAAACCAGCTATGGGTTATAAAACTCGCAAGTCAAAGGCTTCAGATAAGATGATTATTAGGCGCAGGGTAAAATAAATGTCAAGGTCAACTAAGAAGGGACCAGCTATTGATGCCAAGCTGCTAAAGAAAGTGGATGCGCTCAACCGCTCCGGGCAGAAGGCAGTAATAAAAACTTGGGCGCGTTGGTCTACCATCCTGCCCCAGATGGTCGGGCTTACTGTAGGGGTGCATGATGGTAGACGCCATGTGCCTATCTACATCACGGAAAACATGGTGGGGCACAAGTTAGGTGAGTTTGCCTCAACTCGAACCTTCAGGGGGCACTCGTCTAGGGCAGAAAAAACCACCCAGGCAAGAAAGAAAAAGTAGGCTTAGAATGGAAGTAAGGGCAGTAGCTAAAGATACCGGCATATCACCTCAAAAAGTGCGTCTGCTGGTAGATATGGTCCGAGGCAAAAAAGTGGATGAAGCACTAGCCACGCTCAGGCTTACCAAGACACCCACGGCTCGAGTTGTAGCCAAGGCGGTGAAATCAGCGGCAGCTAATGCTGAAAACAATTTTCAGATGTCCCCTTCAGACTTAAAGATTGCTAAAATCTTTGCCGATGAGGCGCCAACACTGAAGAGATATCGCGCCCGGGCTCGAGGAGTGGCAAGCCATATCCTTAAACGTTCTAGCCACATTACAGTTATTGTTACTGAACAGGAGGCTTGATTGGGACATAAAGTTCACCCTTTGGGCTTTAGAATCGGTGTCATCCACGACTGGCAGGCAAAATGGTATGCCGATAAGCATTATATAGAGTTTTTGCAGGAAGACCTAAAACTCCGAAAGGCTATAAGGTCCAAGTATGCTGAAGCTGGTATCTCACAAGTTCAGATCGACCGCCAGGCAAACAAGGTAGCGGTAACCATTCATACTGCCCGACCCGGTATTGTTATCGGGCGGGGAGGTCAGCGAGTTGACGAAATGAGGCTTTACCTTGAGGAGCTTATCGGGAAGAGGGTTCAATTAAATATTCAGGAGATTCAGCAGCCCGAGCTTGATGCTTATTTGGTAGCCAGGACAATTGCTGAGCAGATTGAGCGCCGTGTTGCCTACCGGAGGGCGATGAAGCAGGCAGTCTTTCGCGTCACACAGGCTGGGGCTAAGGGAATAAAAATCAGTTGTGCCGGTAGATTAGGTGGCGCTGAGATAGCTCGCCGCCAGAACATACATCAGGGGCAAGTGCCCCTGCATACCCTGCGGGCTGATATTGACTACGGCTTGACTGAGGCACGCACCACTTTAGGTCGGATAGGGGTAAAGGTCTGGATATACAAGGGTGATATCCTGGCCCAACCCAAGATAGAGGAAGTTGAGGAAACGCCTGCCGAAGTAGAAGCGGAACCTACCGAAGCAGAAGTGAAACCTACCGAAGCAGAAGTGAAACCTGCTGAAGCAGAAGTGAAACCTGCTGAAGCAGAAGTGAAACCTGCTGAAGCAGAAGCGGAACCTGCCGAAGCAGAAGCGGAACCTGCCGAAGCAGAAGTGAAACCTGCTGAAGTAGAAGTGAAACCTGCTGAAGCAGAAGCGAAACCTGCTGAAGCAGAAGTGAAACCTACAAAACCGAAAACGAAGCGTACTAAACCGGCAGCCAGTAGGAGCGCAAAGACAAAGCCCTCTGCTCCTGTGGAAAAAGTGGAAAAAGAGGAGACGGATGCTACAACCGAAGCGAGTGAAATACCGCAAGAGCCATAAAGGAAGCCTCCGGGGCAGAGCCCATGCGGGGAACACCATTGTTTTTGGTGATTTTGGTTTACAGGCGCTAGAGGCTGCCTGGATTACCAGCCGACAAATTGAAGCGGCGCGGCGAGCTATTACTCATCACATTCGCCGTGGTGGTAATATCTGGATCCGTATTTTCCCTGATAAACCGGTGACTAAGAAGCCAGCTGAGACCCGTATGGGTGGGGGTAAGGCCCCCCCAGACCACTGGGCAAGTGGGGTTAAAGCGGGAAGAGTTTTGTTCGAAATGGGAGGTGTTAGTGAGGAAACAGCTAAAGAGGCGATGCGCCTGGCTTCACACAAGCTCCCAATAGGGACCAGATTTGTAGTAAGAGAAACTGGTATCGCCGCTGGCACTGATTCAGTAAGTAAGGAGCAAGCTCAAGTTGAAGATTGATGAAATTCGGGTTCTCGGCAGCAATGAATTGCTAAAGCAACTGGAGGAAGCTCATCAAGAGCTTTTTAACCTCCGCTTTCGCCTGACTACTAGGCAATTGGTAAATTACCGCGAAATTCCGAGGGTTAAAAAGAAGATTGCCCGACTAAAGACTATAATTAGGGAGAAGGAGCTAGGTATCAGGTAGAGATTGATTACTAATGCCT
>CAZTRJ010000001.1:44394-59426 GCA_964616615.1 uncultured Dehalococcoidales bacterium | reverse complement strand
TAACGCCGGCTATTTTAGCTTTGGTACTGCCAATGACTTCACCTCTACCGCCGCTAGGCACTGCAAAAGGCTTATCGTAGAAGTAAACGAGAATATGCCTCGTGTCTTTGGGGACTCACTGCTTCATATTTCCGAGGTGGATGCTATAGTGGAGAACCATGTTCACCTTCTGGAGATAATACCCCCGGAATCACAGCCTGAGGACGAGATAATTGGTAGATATCTTGCTGGGATGGTCCCTGACGAGGCCACTATCCAGTTAGGGTTTGGTGGTATTCCCAACGCCATTGCTCGTTATCTAGAGGGACATAAGGATTTGGGAATTCACACGGAAGTGTTTGGTCCTGGTATGGTAGACCTAATAGAGGAAGGGGTTGTTACCGGCCGAAAGAAAACCCTCCACCCAAGAAAACATGTTTTTACAGTGGCTCAGGGTACCAAGAAGATGTATGAGTTTATGAATGACAACCCAAGCATAGAAAGCTACCCAGTTTCCTATACTAACGAACCCTCTGTCATCGCCCAAAACGATAATATGATATCCATTAATTCCATCATTGAGGTGGACCTCCTCGGGCAGTGCAACGCTGAATTTCTCGCTGGCTCTCAATTCAGTGGAACCGGGGGACAGCTCGATTTTGTGCGCGGAGCTTTCAATTCTCATGGTGGCAAGTCAATCTTGGCTTTTTATTCTACAGCTAAAAACGGTGAGGTTTCTCGTGTGGTGCCACGGCTTGAAACTGGTACCGTGGTTACCACGCCGAGAATGGATACCCATTACCTAGTCACTGAGTACGGTGTAGTCAATTTGAAAGGTAAATCCACTCGAGATCGAGCACTGGACATTATTAGCATTGCCCATCCGAAGTTCAGAGATGACTTACTGAAGGAAGCAGAGAACATGTACCTTATTTGAGCCGCAACTTCCCAAGAGTAAATACTATCTGCTACTAACAGTTGACGACCGCGGCTAGCGATTGTATACTTCGCATAATTATGTAATGTCTCAGAGCAGCAAAAGGAGGTAGATTATGTATCGAGGTAGCATTATTTTTCTGCTGACTGCGGTTTTGCTAGTCGGCAGTATCTTGGCTGGCTGTGTCCCAGTCCGAGGCACTGCTGAGTGGTATATTGAACGGGGTAACAGCTTAGTCGAGGAAGGTTACTATGATGAAGCGATAGAAGCATACACCAATGCCATCGAGCTTGACCCCAATATGGCAGATGCCTACTTCGAAAGAGCCTGGGCCTACAATGAGTTGGAACAGTACGACCTGGCTATCACCGACTTGAGCCAGGCCATCGAGCTTGACCCCAACGACGCCGAGTTCTATGGGGGGAGAGCCTACGCCTACCTCAATACGGAGCAATACGACCTGGCTATCACTGACTGCGATAAGGCCATTGAGCTCGACCCTGACTACGCCAAGGCCTATGGCAGGAGAGCCTATGCCTATGCCGAGCAGGGGCAATATGACCTGGCCATCACCGACTTGAGCCAAGCCATCGAACTTGACCCCAACTGGGCCTGGGCCTACGGCGAGAGAGCCTATATCTTCATCAGGGAGGAGCAGTGGGACCTGGCTATCGCCGACTTTGATAAGGCCATCGAGCTTGACCCCAACTGGGTCTGGGCTTACATGGAGAGAGGCTATATCTATTGTGAGCAGGCGGAGTGGGACCTGGCCATAGCTGACTGCACCAAGGCTATCGAGCTCGACCCCAACGATGCTGTTTCTTATAACAACAGAAGCTGGGCGTACGGCCATCTGGGACAGTATGACTTAGCCATCGCCGATGCTAACAAGGCCATAGAGCTCGACCCCAACGATGCTGCGTCCTATGACACTCGAGCCTACATCTACATTGAGCAGGGGCAGTACGACCTGGCTATTGCTGACTGCGATAAGGCTATTGAGCTCGACCCTGACTACGATACAGCCTACTACCGGAGAGCCCACGCCTACATCTATAAGGAGCAGTATGACCTGGCTATCACTGACTGCGATAAAGCCATTGAGCTTAACCCGGATGAAGCTGAGGCTTACCGAAACAGGGGCCTAGCCTATAAAGCGCAGGGCAAGACAGCCGAGGCTATAGCTGACTTCGAGAAGGTGCTCGATTTATCAACTGACCCTGATTTAGTTGATAGTGCCAACCAAGCTCTAAGCGAACTGGGAGCCTGACCCAGAGGCTGAACAAAAAGGTGCGAATTCGTGCCGCAGAAAGCGATAAGGCAATACTGGATTGGGTAGTGAAAGCGAGCGAATTCAAGCTGAACTTGATACTCAAGCAACCAGGAGGTAGCGTAGATGAAAAGAAAGAGTTTGGTGTGTATAGTCATTACTATGTGCACTCTGGCGACAGTACTCACTCTCCCATTAGCTGGCTGTGTTAGCAACACTGGCAATGGGGATGGTGTATCACAGGGGAAAAGCCAAATTGTGCAGTACGAAAGCGGTTACCGCTTTGATGAAAATGGGTGGGTCTATCTCCACATCGAAGGTGAACCCTATGAAAGGGGATTCCAGCATGGCTATCTAGTTGCCCCGGAGCTAGATGAGATACTCAGGAGCCTCAAGTATTTGACCTACTGGGACACCGGAATGGAGTGGGAGTACTTTGTCGAAGCAGCTGAGGGACAGTTTGTTAGTTGGATTGACGAGGAGTTCCTGGATGAGATAAAGGGCATTGCCGATGGCGCACAGAGTGCCGGAGTGGATATAAGCTGGCAGGAAGTTCTGACCTGGAACGGATATGAGGAACTCACCGACTATTGGTGGCCTAATGAGAAGGAAGGGGAATATGCCAGCGGTGACTCTATTGAGAACGACCATTGCAGTGCTTTCCTGGCGACTGGGTCAGCTACTGGAGATGGAAAGATTGTCATGGCTCATAATAGCTGGAATGAATTTGCGATGGGCCAGTTCAGCAACTTAATCCTGGATATTCAGCTTGCCAATGGTCACCACATCATGATGCAGAGCGTGCCAGGTTACATAGATAGCTTCGCCGACTTCTTTATAACCGACGCCGGGCTCATGGGCACCGAGACTACCATTGGGGGCTTCAGCCTATATGACCCTAACGAGGCGCCGGAGTTCTTCAGGGTTCGCAAGGCGATGCAGTATGCTAACACTCTGGACGAGTTTGTGGAAATCATGAAGAAGCAAAACAACGGTGGCTATGCTAACAGCTGGCTGTTAGCTGACTGGAATAGTGGCGAGATTATGCGCTTTGAGTTAGGGTTGAAGTACTCTAACATTGAGCGTAAGACTGATGGTTACTTCATTGGCTTTAATGCCCCTCTGGACCCTAGAATTCGTAATCTGGAATGCTCAAACACGGGTTATGCTGACATAAGACGACACCAGGGGGCTCGACAGGTTCGTTTGACTCAACTCATGGAAGAGTATTACGGCGAGATTGATGCCGAAGTGGCAGAAAGCATTCTGGCTGACCACTATGACGTCTACCTGAAAAAAGACAATCCCTGTTCTCGGACTGTTGATGGTCACTACGAACTAGATGCCCGCGAGTATATGAGCCAGCCAGGTAGACCATTACCCTTCCAGCCACGGGGTACAGTGGATGGAAAGGTGACAAACGGTGAACTAGCTACGGAACTCAGTTTCTGGGCTAGGTGGAGCAACTCCAGTGGGATGCCCTTTGTGGCTGATGAGTTCCTTGCCGAACACATCCAATGGAGTCATCTAGAAGGCTACCTCCAAGACAGACCGAGCCAGCCCTGGACCCTTTTCAGGGCAGGTGAGAATCAGGAGCTATGAGGAAACCGCTTTACTCTTAGCCTTGAAAAGTTTTATCTTGTTTGGTGCCGTCATCTGACTGGCTCTTCTCTACCCCTACTTGTGTCCTCTTACAATAGAGCCGCTCCTTGAGCCGATTAAGCTCTCTCATTTGGTAGTCACTAATTGAGTCTACTGCGATATCGCCTGGCATCTCGTTTTTACCCCACTTGCGGTATGTCCTGGTGGCGATATACAAGTAGATTTGTCCCCAGTCATGGTCCATCGGATGAGTTAAATCAGCGGAATAGAGACACACCGTATTCTTTTGCCAGGCTTCGGAGACTTTCAGTTTGATGACATTTTACTAGCTCGGGCCAGGGATTACGAGGAATCCTGAAGTGTGTATCGGGGGGAATATCTAACAAAGACAGGGTATAAACCGAGTGTCAACAAAAAAGCTGAATCAGCGACCCCGGGGGGATTCGAACCCCCGCTCTCCACCGTGACAGGGTGTCATGTTGTATTCCCCAACCCCTCGGTCAAAAGTCCCCCGCCTAGTGCTGAGCTCTGTAGTCTCAACCTTTTGCATATTTTCTCTCAACTTGCTGAAAACGGGGGAACCATAAAAAGACCCGCTGGTTTACGTGCCCAGTAGGTCTTGCTCTTTCTTTAGTCTTTCTATTTCTTTCTCCGGGATAAGTGTCCGTCCGCCGACCCTCACAGTCAGGATTTTCCCGTCCCGGATCCACCGCCAGACAGTGGCTATGCCCCTACCCAGAAGCTTTGCCGTTTCTTCAGGTCCATAGGCGTCGATTGCAGCCTCTACGGTGATAGTCACCTTTCCCATTCGCTCACTCCACGTACTGATACCGTAGTCTATCATATGCCGTCTACCGACTGTCAAGGCGGTGGATGCCCACTTCGTAAAAGTCCCTATTGTGATCAGATTAGCTAATCACCCTCTTGATCCTCAACGCTAACCCATCCCCGTTTTAGTGCCTCCAGCACCGCTTCAGTCCGGGAGCTGACGCTCATCTTAGAGAAGATAGCCTCAAGGTGGCTCTTGACTGTGCGCAGACCAACTCCAAGTGCATCAGCAATGTCGCGATTGCTCATTCCTCTAGCTGCTAGCTTCAGCACCTCCAGTTCGCGGCGTGTGAGGTGCTCGACAGAATTGACCGCTGGTGGCCGTCGGGTAGCCCGCCTGTAGAGTTTCTGCGCTACTACCGGGTGAGCGACAAACTGCCCGGCTCGCACGAACCGGATAGCCTGTGCCAGTTCCTCGCTGTGGGCACTCTTCAGCAAGTAGCCACCGGCTCCCGCTGCAACAAGTGCCACAATGTATTCCTCTTCCTCAGAGGCGGTTAAAATGAGCACTGTCCCCTCGGGATGCTCGGCCTTAATCCGCCTGGTAATTTCCACGCTGTCCAGCTTGGAAATACGAGCCTCCATCACGATTATGTCTGGCTTGACCTCACGCGTCAGCCTGACCGCCTCAAGACCGTTGTCTGCCTCACCAACCACTTCGAAGTCAGCCTCTTGCTCCAGGAGACGCCTGATACCCTGCCGGACTAAGTGGTGGCCATCAGCAAGAAGTATCCTGGTCTTTTGTCTTTCTTCCCCCGACACGGTCCCCTCCGTCACCTTGAGGAGGGACTAGCGCTCCAATCGCTACCGGGCTCCTGATGTCGTCGGTCATTTGCTAGAGCGAGTCTTGAGAGTATTTCCTCAGCACACCTATTACTCGTCCCTGCACCTCAACCTTGTCAGCGTCAAGATAGATGGGAGCCATGCTCCGGTTCGCTGGTTGGAGCCGGATGCGCCCCGGCTCACGGTACAGCTTCTTTAAGGTAGCTTCCTGCCTCTCAGTCAGCCAGGCTGCTACCATGTCTCCGTCATCGGCAGTATTGATCGATTCAAGGATCACAATGTCTCCATCATCTACTAGGGCATCAATCATCGAGTTTCCCTCAATCTTAAGAGCATAGGCTTGAACCCCGGCAGGTAGCATCTCCGCAGGTACTTCCACTGTCTCTTGTGCTACTGTGTGCCAGGTATCCTCTGTGGGTAAGGGGATCGGCTGACCGGCAGCGATTACGCCTAACAAAGGTATAGCCAAGGCTCTTCTCCCCATACCGGTGATCCCTATAGCCCGGCTTATCTCTGCGTCTCGCTTGATGCGCCCTTCTCTCTCCAGAGCTCGCAAATGATACTCTACTACCGACTTAGAGCTGATCCCGCAGGCCCTTTGTATCTCAGCTATGGTCGGCGCATAGCCTCTATCATCGATAAACTCTTTGATGAACTTGAGTATCCGAGTTCGCTTGTCAGATGCGCTCATTCTGTTCCCCTCCGTTAAGCTCTTGATAGGACGACCGTTCTACCCTGAGACTACAATTGTATAGCACGACCGTTCTATTTGTCAAGGGGTTTTTGGCACGATTTATTGGAAAGTTTTAGAGAAGTGTTGCAGAATCTAACGTAGCTTTGGTTTGTAAAACGGGCAATCCTTCTGTGCCTGGGCCACAGTTTTGTTGGGCTTAGTAATTCCTGCGGGGGCAAACCAGCGCGGCTCGCTTTTGTCGAAGCGGTCATGTGGGCAGTAGCACTCTTCAGGCTCCAGTCTGACCAATAACTCCGAACAAGTAGAGTAAGTAGGCATTTCCTCACACTTGCCCATTGTTTCCCCCAGTGTTACTTTGCTTCTTCAATCCGCTTCATGAGCAAGCTTATTGTGACCAGTTGATCGAGAGCTTCGTAGGCTTCAAGTTCAATTAGAGGGTGGTCCTTTGGCTTATGACCTTTCGGATTACGAAAAGCTTTGAAGATTCCCTCCGTTATTAGAGCTAACCCAGCCTGCTCGTTCTTTCCGGAATCCTCATGCAGAAAGTTATTGAACTTTATCGGCAATCTCCTTGGCTGGCCTATCGACTTCATGGTTGCCTGCACAAGCTCGGCTTCGCTTTTATCGGTAATTCCCGCCTTTTGTTGAATGGACTCATTGAGGACTTTTGTAGCTTGGTCAACAGCGGCAACATAGGATTTACTCTTGAAGTCATGCTCAGCAATTGCACGCACGCGTGAGTGTAGAGGATAAATGTCAAACAACATATTGGCGTCAGGCTTTTGCGTCTGTATTGATACTGCCTCATAAAGTATGGCGGTAGCAAGATTTGCGAGGGGTATCATGGTCTCGTCCTGAGTAGATGGGAAGTCTAATGTGAAAGTTTCTTTAACGTTTTCAAGGGCCTTCCAGAGTGGACCAGTCCCTTGGTTACACTTTTCTTTGTAGCGTTCATATAGCCAGAGAACGCTGATAATGTCTTCAGGAGTAGCTCCCTCGTCACCCAAGGTAGGCGGGTTTGGAAGCAGCTTGTCCAGCTCTAAGATACCAGCGGTGCAAAGCACTCGACGGGTAAGTCGCCCTGTTCCACTGTTACGAGTGCTTATATGTAGCAGTCTTTTGTGTTGAGAATTACTTAGGTTTCCTCTAGTGCCCAGTATAACGCAAAAAACTTGCTCTGGATCGTTCAAAATTGAGAATTTTCCAACTTCTTGTGCTAAGAGACCCTCCAATTTTCTAATCACATCAATTATTAGTGAATGACGGCGCTCATTATCCGGCATAAGATAGGCACAAAGTCCCAACGCTGCTAAGCTACGTTCTTGTGACCATGCCAGTTCAGAAAACGCCCATCTGATTAACCCGTCCAGAGATTCACTAAACAGTGGGTTGTTCTCTATTCCATCTTGCCTGAGAGCATATGTCAACCATGCCCAATCAAGCGGGTGAGTTGCCGGATCTAGTGCTGATTTCCGACGGATGATCGACTGCTTCAGCTTTTCTCTATAAGAATAAAAGTTAAGCATCACAGGAACCATGACTTATCTTTCAGCTTGCCTGCGGCAATGATTTGACTCCAATTATCGGCACCGATCTCCAAGACTAACTGCGCAATTAGGCGAGAATAATTGATGGTCACAGGTACAGCAGCAGCATTGAAGCCTCTCCAGTTCACACGGGCAAAATCATGAACTTGCCGCACTAGGTTCGGAAACTCGTCTACCGACATGGTAGACCTTTTGTCCATAGATATGTCCAACACGCGAGGCACACCCACCTTACGACGCTGCTCTCCTACTCGCCCGTCTAGAAGGAGGATCGATTCGTGGTAGCTTAGGTCCACTTTTAGACCAGAGAGCGGTATATAAGTCGGATGATTGCTGTCAAAAAGGCGGAAATTTGAATATGCATTCAAATGCAGTAGAGCGTAAGGGATTGGCTGGTCGAGACCATCTAATGCTTTCTGGATCGCCTCAAACTCTCTATGGCCTGGACGCTTGTGAAGATGGAGCACAATGGAGTCCGGCAATCCCTTTAGTCCACGGTACTCTACCAATGCCTCAGATACTAAGCCGGTTAGACCATCAACATATTCTTCCCACTCAAGAACTGGAGCCTTAGAGTGCATGAGGAGAAAATCCCCGTCCTGAGTGAAAAGAGTGACAAAGCCTACTAGGAATCTCTTGGTGATATCCTGAACACGACTTACGCCTAGAACAAGTTGGTCTTGCTTCATAGGACTGGACACTACCCAGGGAGTCCCACCCACCTTTGCATAGCTTGCTAGCGCAACATTTTCCAAAACCCAGGGGCGCTGATTTGTGTCCAGTAATCTCTCGCCTATTATTACCTGACTTGGGACACCATTGCCAAGGAGTTCACTCTTGCATGCTTGATATAGGAGAGTGTTACGCCTAGATGTCAGAATGAAGACCAGGTCTATGTCTTGACCAGCAAGATCACTTGATGCCCTGCGTATTTGCTGAGCGTTCTCCACACTCAGCAGCCTCTCTTCGGCAAAATGCAGTGGAACAAGAAAAAGCCGCTGGAAGCCGTCAAAACCGCTTTCACCGTTTGAAAGCCCTTCAACCAGCCGTGCTTTAGCGTTCTCCATTGTTGTAGGATAAATGACTCCACATCGAACTTGACTCTTCGCGAACAGGTTGGAGTCGTAAGGCCCAAACTGCCTCAATCCTTGTCTGGTATTGTTGGCGACAGCATAGGTTGAAGAGTAGTCAAAACGTAGTTCAGCTTGAGGAAGGATCTCACCGTAGAGATTCATCTGACCTCCCCTGCCAAGATGATTCGAGTTGGCTCAGGGTGCAGAGAAACAGCTACGCCGCAAGGAAGTTGGAAATCGGGGAAGCGGCTAATAAAGGGGAGAATATGATCAAGCAATCGTCGACGTGCCACTTCCGTGTTGATTCTTCCAGTAGGTAGAAGGTCCCCTTGTATTTGTCGCGTTTCCGAGAACGTCTTGCTTCCAAAGCGTTCCCTGATATCGTGTGTATTCAAGGCGTCGTTTGATTGGTCTCTAAAGGTATAAGTCACGTCCACTATCAGACCGAAGACCAGTTCGTCCTTCTCACGGTCCTTTAAGAAGAGGCTGCGGAAGTCAAAACCTCGGTATACGCGGACATTGCCATCACTAGTTAACTGATATTCCGCCCAATTGAACACTTCGCAACGTCCTTTTCGCTCAAGCCGCGTAAAGTCATTCTGCTTTATACAGTCAATGAAACCTTCGAAAATCAACCAAGCGGTGAGGCGTGGACTATGTGCCAGGATGACCTCTGTTTCGCCAAAGCCCTTTGACCTAAGCAGATCGCGATCTTTGCCATAGCCATATACCTTGTCGCCCTCTGCATAGACCCAGACCATCTTGCCCAGTTGACCTAATTCATCTCGTAAAGGGCGAAGGTCGGGATATAGACCACGATCAGCCATAAGAAAACGAACCGGGTCGGTAGGCACTTCTACCGGGAACAAATTTAGGTAAAGACCGATGTCCACTCTTGCTGTGCTCATAAACTATCGCGAGTGTTTCTCGTACACTCTTGTGCTTTTTCCTTACCCTAATCATAGGCTTGTTGACAGAACTTTTCAAGAACTGACGTCTTTAATGATGGAATCTCCACACTATCGGCTCCAATAATGTATACTTTGATTAGTCAGACGCATTCCAACAGAGGAGAATCATCAGAACTAATGACCAGAAAAGAAGAGTATTGGACTCATATTCTTGCCTTTGGAGTGAGTCTGAGAGGCAGCAGCAATGAGATTTGATGAAATTTTATCAATGGCAAAAGCAAAAGGGGGATTACAAGATGATAGAACGCTCAAAGTTTGAACATAAGCTTTTAAATTTAAGAAAAATCATCCTCGATGGTGTCTCATATTTCATAGTATGGCAAGGTCTTACGAGAGAATATGAAGATTCCATTCCATATTTTCATCAACACAGAGGATTCTGGTGGCAATATAGAGGATTCTTTGCCCCTGCACGTAATGCCCTATTATGGAGCACACTTATGCAGTTATCCAAAGCCTTTGATACACATCGTGGAACCGTCAGCTTTATCAATCTTCTTGTCACTGCCCGAAATAACCCCACAGAGCTAGCTCCTTATGCAAAACAAGATGATCTCGAAGATATACAAGTAAAGATTTATAGAAATACCGAATTATTACAAAGACTGAGGCGTTACCGTAATCAACGATTAGCTCATTTCGATTCTGAATTAATGGATAACATCGAATTACCACCTGAAGAAGTAAAGACTCTTATTGAAGAAACTAAATCAATATATAATTCATTAAAGTTTTCATGCGAGGGTAAATACGACAACTTTGACGATATCATGGAAAATGTTAGCCTTCACACAGCACAAGTAATCAGTATTATGAATAAAAGCGAGAAGCATGGTTAGCAAAATATTAGCAAAACCCCAAAAAGAATCCCCCCTGTCCGGCAGAATTAGCCTCAAAACAGGGGGGTCTTTTTAATTTGGTAGGCCATGCTGTACGATAGACAGAACTTTTGAGTTGGCGTTTAGACTCAGTATCATGTAAGGTTGGTTCACGCCCCCTTTGTTAGTATATTTTACATGCGCAAACCTAAGCTAGCTTACCACTATATAACTATTTTTTACTTGACTTTCATATTCCCATGAGAATATAATATGCTCAGGTGGGATTAAGAGGCCACCCAAAAAGAGGCTTAGGATGGCGAGCAACCTGGCAACAGTTGAAGAAGCTGCTTTTACACTAGGTTTTTCGGTCCAGCACACGCGGCTACTAATCAGACAAGGTAAACTACGCGCGAATAAGCTTGGTCGCGACTGGGTTATTACTAGAGAGGCATTGGCAGACTATATCGTAAAATATCCAAAGAATCAGCCTGGGAATACCGCACAAAGGCAAAGGCGAGAAACCCCCATTAAGACACATCGAGCTGAACATGTTGAAAGGAGCCAGTAATTGTTGAGCGATGAAAAGGATGTGAGAGATTGCACGATGTCGCTTTTTGTACCAAGTAAAAAGCGTAGGAAGCAGCTTGGATTCAGGGCACAGACCGAAAATTTGGATAACCCTATGGAAGAAACTCTGCCTATTTATCTCGAGGCTTCAGGACTGAATAAATTCGACTGTGATTTTGAGGTTTGGGCAATAAACCAGTCTACGCAAGATCTTAGTTATCTAACGCATGGCGTAGTTCGATTCTTTGGCAAGTTTCCTCCACCTGTTGCAACAAGATTCATACACGAACTTCACGATCCCCAAACAGGCCCAGTGGTTGACCCGATGGTTGGAAGTGGTACGACTCTCGTCGAAGCCATCATAGAACACCGACCCGCAGTTGGACTTGATGCCAACCCATTTTCGCTTCTTGTAAGCAGAGTCAAGACAACACCAGTGACGAGCGAAGTGGTCGAAAGCGCCATATCTCAAATGGCATCGGTGAGCTATTCTCACGAGGAAACGAAACACTTGATACCCACTGATCGTTTCACAACCCATTGGTTCTCGCCAGAAACGATTAAGGACCTTGCTGCACTGAGGTTCAAAATCGAGCGCATTGAATGTGAAGACAGTGTTAGGAATCTCCTGCGGCTAGCTCTAGGATCCATTGTTAGGCGTTCATCTAGAGCTAGCAATAACTTGGCCCGTCTTTTCTTGGACCCAAACAAACCAGCTGTGCCGGTTGAGGATAGTTTTTATAAGCAAGCGAGAACAATCGCTCGCCGTGTGGAGCCGCTCATATCTCTTAATCCTCAAGTGGACGTGATGCTACACGATGCGAGAGAGCCGTTTCTCGATGAACATTTCACCAACCTGGTTATCTGTCATCCGCCATATTTCAACGTCTGTAAATATGCCAGTGTCTTGAAGTATGAATTGCTTTGGACTGGAGCTGACTATCAGATTACTCGTCAACGCGAATTGCGTGATGGCTTCAAAATCGGAAAGCCAGAACTCGTATCGGCCTACGTAGATGACATGGCCCGAATAATGTCAAACTGTGCTAGAATTCTCGTCCATGGAGGCTGGCTCGTACTGATGATCGGGGACACCGAGATACAACATGAGCGGATCCGAACTACTCTCATGGTTGCTGAGCAAGCAGAGAACGCGGGATTCCGGCTGCGCAAAATCATCTTCCGGATTCCCAAATACACTGAGGCGTCATATGCAGCTACTCAGAGAAGGACGTCCAAGGAAGTGGGGGTAAGGTTTGCCGACCATCTCCTGTTATTGGAGAAAGTATGAGAAGAATAGAACAGCCGGTTGACGTCTCAATAACTCCCGAAAGCAATCCCGCATACTATCTGATGCATAAGTATTGGGCTCGTAAACCAGCCAATGTTGTTCGGTCTTATATAGAATATTACACGCAGCGTGGCGACACAGTACTGGACCCATTTGCAGGAAGTGGTGTAACACTAATCGAAGCCCTGTTAGCAAACCGCAGAGCTATAGCGGTGGATCTCAACCCTATAGCATGTTTGATTATGGAAGCAAGTGTGTCACCAGTTGATTTAGGTATCCTACAACATTACTATGAACAATTCGCTCACGATATAAATACTCACTTGGCTACGCTATACAAAACAGCGTGCCGTCGATGTGGACGCCCAGCGACAGCTACCCATTTTGTTTGGGGAGGAATTTACCAATGTACTAATTGCAAACAACATGTTCGTGCCACTGATGGCAAAGAGCAGAAGCGTTCACTTCACTGTCCGATGTGCGGCTCCCGTCTTTCTTCAAGTGCGCCCTTAATTGAAGAGGAACTTCGGGAAGTATGGTGGAGATGTCCGTATTGTAGTCCTAGTGAGCGTGTATTGAAAGCCGCTCCTCTGCCAGAAGATCACGAGCTAGCCAGTTCTCCGCCTAATTACGACACTATCAAACAGTTACCGACTTGGTCTCTCGTCCCTAACAAAAGAACATTAGCCTGGTCAGGAATGACTGTCAAAGACCTGTTCACTCCTCGCAATTACTTCATGCTCTATAAAATCAAAGAGTACATTGACAGTGTTCCAGAAACCGAAGTGCGCAGGCTGTTTCAATTTGTTTTCACTTCTGCTGTAGCTCAGGCCAGTAAGCTTGTGGCCTTCCGCGGTGGTCTGACTACGGGGGGGCCAGCGTGGACTGTTTCTGGGTTCTGGATACCTGCTGTTCATTTCGAGATTAATCCTTGGATATGCTTTGGGAATAGGTACGGCAAGGTGACTCGGGGTAAGAGAAAACTTGACCAACAGCTTCAATTTGCAGCGGTATCCCCACGTAGGGCTACATCTCTCACCGATATGGCATCTGCTGGGTCTTGGATGGTTCAGCAACAGTCAGCAAGTATGCTTGAGGACATCCCTGAAAAAACGATCGATTACATTTTCACTGATCCGCCCTACGGAGACAGTGTTCCGTACCTTGAATATGCTACCATATGGGCTCCTTGGTTTGAGATGCCGTTGAATTATGACGAAGAAATAGTCATAAGCGATAGTGAGGTCCGGCAAAAGAATGCTAGTGACTACTACTCGCGGTTGACCAGAGCCTTTAAGGAAGCGTATCGCGTCCTTAAGCCAGGAGCTTGGATGTCAGTTACCTTCAATAATAGACAACTAGAGGTCTGGGATATAGTAATTCGTAGCATCCGTGAAGCCGGTTTCGAGGTAGCTAATAGCGTGTATCAGGTTCCAGCAGTAATACCTGTGAAGTCACAGCTTTCACGTTCTGGTACTATTGTCGGGGATATCATTCTCAACTGTCACAAACGAGAACCAGGATACCAGATCCAACTTAACCCAGCGGGAGAGCACCAGGAGGAGACAATATTAGAAGAGGCAGCTCAGATTGTTGGAGAGCGAGGCGAAGGTGTCCCGTTAGAAATTGTAATGCGGGGTGTCATTTTGCGCCTCCTGAAGCAGCCAAGTCATTTGTGGCCAAAAGGTGATATCCAGCATATCATAAGATCGCATTTCTTGGTAAGGGACAGTACAGTGTACTTCCATCCGGACGCACCAGAACGGTCCAGAAACTGGGAATCATTACAGAAAAAAATAGAGGAAATAGTAGATAAGCAACTTTGCAGTGGTGAAGTAAACGAGAAAAAGATTGCTGCGGCTGTATATAGTACACTCCGGAATGGACGAGCACCCTCGATGCGAGATATAATGGATACAATTCGCGCACGGAAGGCTGTGATTCACTCCCAAAGCCAGAACCGTTTATTCTAGAGTACCTTATATCCTAATTAGCCAGAAAGCCATAGACGTCCACTGTTAATCTTTAATGTGGTGTTCAATTCTTTCGACATCCGTCGGGAGACAGTCGACCCAACCGAATGAAACCTTGTTAGCACGTTGTGCGACCACTGCAGTCGAGTGTAGTTGATATGATGAATCTTGGAGTATCCTGAATACAACGCAATTCTGAAGACGCTTGTCTCGTCCGTTTGCTAATCGCTCATGCTCCAGGAACAGACTTGTGAGTTGGTTTATAGGTTCGTGAGCTCCATAACTTATAGGATAGAGATATGCGACAGCTACCTTGTATTCAACATCCATGCCGGACCCCAGAATCAAACTTCCTGCCGCTGCGACAATTTTATCAATGCGAGCCGCTTCCTTCTCAAATACTTCTATAGACTTTTTCATGGCAATAGTTGCAGATCCGTGGGAGATGAACTTTGCACAAGAGTCTTTCGCTTCGGCAATTATGAAGATACGTTTTTTCTTGCAGAATAGAATAAGATCTGGCCTGTCCTCCTCTTTTATATAACGCAGCTCTTCGCCACTAATGTAACCGCTAACCCTTATTAGCTTCCATGGGCCAGCTGTTGGGTTAGTGAAGCAGACCTCCCAATCTTTAGTGTGTTGGAAAATTACCTCAAGATGATAGCGCGCTATCTCTTCAGTCAACTTATATGGTAC
>CAZTRJ010000001.1:0-44384 GCA_964616615.1 uncultured Dehalococcoidales bacterium | reverse complement strand
TGCCACTAACTTACGACCTCCCACTGTTGTGGCTGCAGGCACAGACCATTATTTGCTATGATCAGCGCAGCTTCTTGTCTTAGCATCTTTACCCCTTTAGCACTGGGCGGAGATCCTGCTTCTGTAAAGAACTGTGAAAGCAGCTGATTCGGGTAATAGGCAATAAAGTTCCTTTCTTTTTGCCCCATGATATCCCAGCCGAATATCCTTGAATATGCGGCTGCCTGCCCTGTAAATGGATCCCCTTTGAATGCGCGCCCACCAGCCTCAATCGAGTTTGAAATGTACACAAACGTGCCTATATCTTCTTCTAGCAACTCTGACAACGATTTAGCGCTTTCCTTTGAGAATGCTTCCGAAAAACACTTGATAAAATCATATGTGCTGTCAATAAGATAGAGTATGTTAGAAGACGTACCAATAATTCGACTATCACCATCACCAGTTGGGTCTAAAGGGAATTCAATAAGTTCAAGAGGTTGCGCTGACCTAATTACATTAGAATTAATAAGGCGTATAAGATGCCTATTCTGTGCCTCAATCTCTCCGTGTATTTTGGAGGTACTCCAAGTTCTCTTTGTTGCGCCTGAGATTGGTGTCCAAGCCTGACCTTCAGTAACTAGTCTCTCTAGCTGCCTCACTAACTTATCATTTCTGTATAATGTGCCCCTAAAAGACGCTCCTAATAATTCCTTAGCGTTGGGCCATAGGAATGCATTACGGACATCTTGCGCACTAATCATGATACGATCCTACTAGCTAGAAACTCTGCAAAATCTTCTCGTTCCAGCATCTGTTTCCCGGGGCAGAATGGTGCAATTTCGTCCATTTGGTTCAGGATAAAACCGGCCATGTCTTGAAAGACCGCTTTATAGAGATTCCTCTCTTCCGTCTTCACATTTAGTTTCGCTTTCTTAGCCAATGCCAGGTAGACAAACTGCCCTGTTTGTTGGAGTCCATATCCAACATTGTAATCATCATAATGCTCCTTGTCTCCATAAGTAAGAATTAGAGAAGGGCACGTAAATTGTCCCGACAACTTAATACTCAGGTATGCAGGCCAAATACTAGTGCGCCTCACACCACCATCTTTATGTAACCCATATTCGCCCATGAGATACACAAATGGAATTTGTTTAGTCGCGGCGTACCATACCCGCTCGAGTCTTTGCAAAGACTGGTTGCCCGTAGGTACCGCTGCCGTCTCCTCAATACCAAAGAGTATGAGATCGTCTGCCCTAGAATATGCGACTATATCCGGTTTTCCATAACCAAGGAGCTGATCGATTTGCCCCGGAAGATTTGGCCAAGCTCTATAGTCTCCGTATACTGTTGCTCTTAGTGAGGTAATATCACCTAATTGACCGAACTCGTAAACGGGGCGGAAGCCGTATTCATAGTATACGTCAATCGTGGTCGGTGGGACGGAATCCGAGAGTGTTTGTAGAAGCCACTCACCTTCCCTAAAACTATCAGCCCAAATCTCGACATCAAGCATAGGCTATACCTACTCGATTCATTCTCTCGTATTGATATTGCCTTTTGTTTTGGTACTTACCTAAGGTTGCTCTTCACCCAGGAGCCTCATAACCGTAGTGTCCAATGCTTTGGCTAAGGCAACAAGTTCAACGTCTGTGACTGGTCTCATACCCAGTTCAATCTTCGATATTGCAACTCTATCAAGGTTGATGCCCTGTAGTTGGAGCCTAGCAGCGAGAGCCGATTGGGTCACTTTAGGGTTAATCGAATTTCTCACTAACTTGAGTCGCTTACCGATCAGATTTCTCATTGTCGAACTCTATGTTCTCTTTCAGAACATTTTACACTATTAATAAAAAAATAATGTTCTTGTAGAGAACTATTAGGTCTGAAGTAACTTCAAACCTCTTTTGTTAGAATTTTTTAATAACCTTCAGCCAAATAATTGTATCCTGTGATTTTCTGGTTTTATTGAACTTTTTCGCAAGATTGAGTAGTTGAGATAATAATTGCTCATTTTGTTCACTTAGAGATAAAAAAGGGGTCGAGGATTTGTACCTCGACCCCTTTTCAGTTGGGAAACACTAGAATTGGAACAATGCTGGCTGTTCAGCCTTTCTCTTAGTTGCCTCCTCCTCTTTTCTTCCCCGTCTTTCGTCCCGTTCCCTCTCAAACCTTGCCTGAGTCCTTTTTCGAAGTAGCCATTCCTTAAGCCTGTTAAGGTCTTTCATCTGCTCATCGGTTAGTGATTCTACCCGAATATCTTCTGGCATCTCGTTCTTACCCCATCGCCTGTAGGTCTTAGTGGCGATGTAGAGATAGATTTGTCCCCAGTCGTGGTCCATCGGTTGAGTCAAGGCAGCGGTGTAGAGATAGGCACAGGCTTCAGCATCTGTCCCAGTAGCTTCTTCTCCTTTTAGTGCCCTCATGTTCATCTCCAACCTTTCAAGGGTAATCGCATTCTTAAGCCACTCGGGGAGAGTATCTCCCCAGCCCCCAGGAAAGACGATGACAGGATCCGTAAAGACACCCACTATTTCGGAGATGCCCTTCTCAACTGTCCTGGGCATATTCAATTGTTACCTCCTTTCTTGGCACAGTTTCCCCTTCCGACTATGGAAGGCTGCTCCCTAGTCCTTAAATCTTGTTATCGTTAGACAGGCGTAGTGAGACTTGAACTCGTCGAGCTTGCTGTCATAGAAGCCATTGCGGAAATCCAGGAGCCAGTTCCAGTAGCCCTGGTATTCCTGCTCTCTGACAGCGACCAGGTAGTCCGTGAATATCCTGATTTGCCCGCTTCGACTTCCCCACAGGACTACAACACTGGGGATGTAGTTAATATCGTCTTTGAACCTGAAGGGGAAGTATTCGAGCTGGAGCCGTCTAAGCAAGAGGTTATTGACCAAATAGTGTCGCCCACCGGCGTCATACGAGCCGATGTAGATGTCCTTGCCTTCTAGCTCCTTGAGGATGTCCATAAGCCTAGTCAAGGCTTCTCTCCGCTTCTTGCGGAGGGGGATTCGGACTACCCGTTGCCCTAACCGAATATCGGTCATCGGCTCTGGCTCGGCAATCTTGACCTCCTCAAACAGGTCGAGCTGCGTTGTCAACTATCTGACCTCCTTTTTGCTGATTTTGAGCACAGTACCCCCTTCGACCTCTCCTTTGAAGGAGAGGGGGATTAGATTAACGACTGCGTGTTGCCGTGTCTAGCACGCTCCCGCTCTGCTTCTATAGCTCCATCGGGGATAGCGTTACGGGTCGCTTGGATTGCTCCCTTGACGTAGTCTATCCGCTCAATGTCACTAATCAGCCGGCGAAGTCGGTCGCTCATATAGTCTGGTAGGTTAGCTATATTTCTGGCTACCCCTGCCTTCTCTTTGGCTTCAATAAAAAATGCCTCCGCCAGGTTAACCTGTTTCTCCACCTCATCCATAGCCTCACTCACCTTGACCGCGCTCCACTTGATAGGCATCTTCTCACCTCCTTTCTGAGCATACTTATCCCTTCAAATCCCGGCGTGGTTTCAGGCTAGTCCTTGATAGCTTCGTCTAGGGCTGTTTTGACTACTTCAGACCAGCACTCCAAACCAAACTCCACGCCTTTCTTGACCTGGTAGAAAACGTCATCGGTTATTGCCTTTTTGGGTATGCCCATCTCTTTGGCACAAGCGATAACATCCCCCATAGTCAAGATAAAGACCACCTCACTAGCCCTAATCATCCTGCTCACCTCCTTTCTATCTGAATTTGGCAAAAAGAGGGGGTCGGTAATCTAGGATTTCCCGACCCCCTGTCCCACTTGACCTTGGTAGGCTATTCAGTTTTTGCGGTAGAACTTATCCCACAGCCCGCTGTCCACGAAGGCTTTACAACCGAGTATCTTTTTATCGTCTCTTGGGCAGTCGTCATACTCGTGACAGCGCCAGCAGAAGAGCTTCTCAAAATCCTCCCGGTCGAGGTCACGGACAGTCTTACCGCTAAGGTCTTTTAATGGCATACTACCCCCTTTCGGTTTTTTACTTTTGGAAGATAGCCTTTACGCTGGAGCGTAGCCCTTCAGGAAGCTCAGTTTCCAGAACATCAAGCCATACCTTCTGCCCATTAGCGATGGTTTGCTCTACTTCCTGGCTCTCCAGCTCTTGGAGTATAGCTTGCGCTATCACTCTAGGGTCTATCCACTCGGCTAGTTCGTCTAGCACTTTCTCGGACATACTACCCCCTTTCTAGCCACAAAGAGAGGGGATTTCATTCCCACGCTTGGGAACAAAATCCCCTCAAAAAAGCAAAAAAGCGGGGTTACCCCCGCTTTCCTGCGTGGCTCGTTTGCTTGAGGTTAAGCGTTCTATTTTAAGCGGTTACCGCTTCTTTTTTGCGGTTACGCTTGGGCTTATGCTCGGCTACTGGCTCGGCTTCCGCTTGCTCGGTAGGCTTGACTTCTGGCTCTGGCTCAGTCTCAGTCTGGCTCTCGGCTTTGGCTTGTCTATCGGCTTTCGCTTGGTCGTTAGCTTCTGTGGTTAGCATAGGCATAACCACCAGCTTATAACCGTTGACGGTAAAGAGCATTGGAGAATAGGCATTGGTAAGCTTAAGCTCTACCATACCCCCACAAGCTCTTAAGGCTTCAGCAAGGTATTGACCGTCAACCCTTATCTTGACCTTACCATCGGTATCGGCTACTAGCTCGGCTTGCCCCTTATCATCGGGATTAGCCATAACTATCTTACCGTCGCCAATGGTCAAGTCTATCGGGAAGTCCTTACCGCTAGAGAGTGCTTTGAGTGAATTGACCGCTTTGATTGCCTCTACCGTGTCAAAGTGTGCTACCGTGTTAAACTCAGTAGGTATGAGCTTCTCATAGTCGGGAAAATCACCGTTGATGCTTACCCACTTATAGCGGATTAGCTCCGTGTCTATGATTAGGCTCATACCGTCAAGGCTCTCACCGCTAGCTTCAAAGCTAACCCTAGCCCGCTTTGCCCTCTTAAGGGCATTTACCATACCCTTGAGGTCATCACCGTTGACTAGAGCTTGCCCTTCTCCGTCATCATAGTCAAGGCTAGTTACCGCTAGCCTAAAACCATCGGCACTAGCCAGAGTGAGCTTGCCCTCTTTGGCGACAAAGTTAACGCATTGGAGTATAGGGCGATTGTCATCTTTGGCGACAAAGGGGATAATCCTTGCTAGCGTGTCGGCTAGCTCGGAAGCTCCGATATTGGGCTTGACGGAATTGCTAGGGCTTACCCTAACATCGCATAGGGTAAGAGGCGTTTTCTCACCAATCCACTCACTATCAGCTAGGTAACTGGTATTGCTACCACAGATAACCTTAAGCCTCTTACTGGTAACCTGCGACCCGCTAGCGTTACCGTTAGACGGCACAACCTTGACTACATTACTACCGCCTAAAGCCTTGAGGTATCCGAGTAAGCCTTTAAGCCCTAGAGTGATGTCCATCAGGACTACTCTATCGGCTATCGCCCTTGACAGGGCATTTACCAGTATAGCCTTGTGAGCTACAAAGCCCTCACCTGAACGCTTGCCCTCAATATTCAGTTGTTCCAATCTACCCCCCTTTGGGCTTGCTCGGTAGTGGGCAAGGCTACCGAGTTCCCTAGTAGTAACTTACCGCTTAACTGCTACCCGCTAGCCTAAACGGTAGTTCCACTATATAAACCGCCCAAAGAGGGGAAATTGATACATCAGAATAAAGCCTTTTGATACTTTGCCCGTTCCTTCTGTCTATACCTTGTGAGGTATGTCTGGTCACTCTTGTTTAGAGGCTTACCGTCTAGCCTCTTATGAGCAATCTCTATTAGGCGTATCGGGCAACCGTTTAGCCAGGTCTTAACATCAAGCCAGTGGTCAAGGTCAAGGGCATTATCATCGGCTATCGTGTCCTTGAGGGTGTGTCTGTTACCTTCAGCGTCAACCGTTTCACTGTCAAGGGATACTAGCTTGATTAGCTTTGGACACTCCGAGTAAAGGTCGTGCTCTTTACACTCTTTGCGTTGTGCCTTGCTACAGTGTCGGCAATCTAACCCCGTATTGAGTTTCTTTTGTTGACGGTAGTAGTCCGCTACCATAAAGCTAGCTATCCGATAAGCCCTATATATAGGTATAGGCTCTAGGCTCTTGGCTCTGGCTAGGGCTAGCTCCAATATGATTGTGTGTCTCAAGTCCTGTCTATCCTGATACGGGACTTTGAACTCATACCGTCTAGCTACCTCTAGCCAATCTCTCCACTCGCCCTCTAGCTTCTCATAGGATTGCTCGGCTATTGCCTCTATCTCCGCTGTGAGTTCCGATTGTTTCATAGCTTACCCCCTCTTATAGATTAGGTAAGCGTTCTCGGATTGGTCGGGCTATCAATATTCGGTTGTCAATGTGCTCTAGGTTACCAGCCTAGCAATCCTATTTAGGATTGGTAAAATTAGTTTCTATGACCTCCTGATTATACTTTACTCACTAAAGAATAATTTGTAAATATAGCTATATTAACAATAATATTCTACCTTTTTACCTTTGTCAAATTGGGCTGATATTCGGGAAATATGCCGAATAAAATCGCATATATCTTAAATAAAAAAGCAGGCTAGCTTAATAGCTACCCTGCTGTGTGCCCTTCCCCTGCCTCTACTTGGTATTTATGTCCTCAACCTATAGTATCTTCGCAGAGGCTTATTATCCCAGCCCTCAAACTGGGGAAAGTCGGATTCCTCTTCCTTCCCGGAGAACTCAACTAATCCTTCTCTGGCCAGTATCTGCACTGCCACTTCAAAGGAGTGGTAACGTGGTTTGTGGTATGGACGGCGCCGGCCATTCTCACGGGCTATTCTATCCAGCTCCGCTTTATAAGCTCGATGCATTGAAGCGATGTAGTCCTCACCAACAGTACTCAGGTGCGCCAGGATAAATGTTCTAACCGATAAGGGATGGCGGTCGCCCCCTCTTTGCCTTGTTATCTTCAACTCATCTGTCATTTACTTCTGCCCCTTCCTTCTCCTTCCACAGTTTGTCATACCAACTCCGCTGTTCCTCATCGCTGAATTGCACATAACTGGCGGTGGTGCTGACGCTTTGATGTCCAAGGTGGTGTTGTAGGCGAATCAGGTCAGCATAGTTACCCCTGGTTGTCCTGACGCTGTGGACGGCCAAGCTATGCCTCAAATGATGTGGGTGAGGGCGTCTCCGCTTGGAGACCAGAGGATCGCCAACCTCGGTTATGCCTACTCTTTCGGCTGCCTCCTGTACTACTAAGTAGGCCATCTGTCTCCCAAGGGGGACTACAAATTCAGACTTCTCCGGCCTCTTCTCTAGGTATTTCCTGACCATAGCTAGGGTCTCAGGGTCAACGTCTATGCGGCGCGGCGGGTTGTCCTTCCTCTTGGCGTGTCTTATTATGAGGGCATTTTCATCCCAAAGGATATTTGATACCCTCAAGCCCAGGACAGGACTCCTGTCTTTGCCAGGTCGTACAAGTTCCGATACTCTCATCCCTGTTCGCCACAGCAACCTTATGAGCACACGGTCCCGCAGGTTGTCACAGCTCTCAATCATAGCTTCAACCTGCTCCGGGCTCAGAAACCCGCGGAGATCCTTCATTGCTCTGGCTTCTACTGGCATTCTAGCTCACCTCTTTTAACACCTTTCGCTCTTATCTCCGCACGCTCCTTTTTCAACTCCTCCACTCTTTCTGAGACCGAGGAACGCTTGTCACGCTCGGGCATTTCTTGTTCCAACCTAGCTAGCTCCTCAAGGTCTTCATCGGTGGCAGTAGCCATGCGGAGTCTTCCTTGGGCTATTGCTTTCTTTCCTTCTTTCGTCCGACCATCATACTTTAACAAGTCCATCACTGTCATGAGTAAGTGTCGCTCAGCAAAAGTGCGACAACCGGCCAACAGTCTCTCATAGTGCTCCTCCTGTTCAGGTGCCCAGTGTTTAGATATTCCCTTTTCCACTAGCGTTACCTCCTTACTATATAAACCGCCGAAAGGAGGCAAATTGATACACAGTTTGATAAAAATAAACGGTAGAGGCTAAAGCCTATATTGTAAATATAGCTGATTTTAGCGGGAATGTCACCCTCTGGCCAAGCTCTCCTGAGGTTGGTGTATAATTAAGCTATGGCAAAGAAGCTAACACCAGGGCAAGTAGTTAAAGAACTCAATGATATAGTTTACACCTTCAGTGGGAAGACTATCTCAGGATGGGTTCAAGAAGCTTGGGAGAAATCTCAAAGGACAACCATTGGTGAGGCGGCAGCTGGTATAGAAAGGGCGGCCAGAGCTATTGATCCGTATGCTGTTCTCGGGCTTCCTCATTCAGCGCCACTTGAAGATGTGGAGAGGAGATACAGACAACTCAGTCAAATCTATCACCCTGATAAAGAAGGTGGCTATGAGGAAGCGATGAAGCTACTCAATAATGCTTATGAAGAAATAATTCGACAGAGGAGAAAATGAGCCAGCAGCTATTGATGGACAGAGAGACAATCGCCGCAGCTATCATTAAGTTTGCACAGGATAACAACCTGCAGATCCACCCAGGGCAGGAGCCTTTGAAGTGGGGCGACTTAGTGATAAAGAAAGGGGGGGTGTGCCCATGTGTGCCAGGGCGAGACCACTGCCCTTGTGAGTTTGTCCTCGAGGATATCAAGGAGATCAACCGTTGCCGCTGCGGGTTGTTCTGCAATGACGCTTATCTTGAAGAATACAAAGAGGCGCTATCCCAATCAAGGGTAGGAAGAAAGTGGACCCGAAAGCGAAGGGTGAGTTCCTAAAGAAGATCAGCATCAACGGTTTTTCCATCACCGAGGGGGATGACACACTCACACTGCGTCCCAGAGGTATGGAGGAGACAGCCGAGGTTATCATTAAAGAAGTGGAGCCGAATGTCTGGAGGGTAGCTGGTGCCTCGGGGAGATATGCCGGCTTTTACCGCGGTAAAAAGCGGTCATACTTTGAGAGTTATATCAATCAGTGGTCGACTGAGGCGACTGAGGCGATTCTTCAGGCTCACGGATAGCGATAATCTCATCTCCACACTTGGATAGAGTGATGTCGTTGCTGTGGTAAATCTGGCAGTACCTTATTCCCTTCTCATCCTCAACCAGCGCTGATGGGAACTCTACTTGGTCTGGAGCGCCAGCTTTCCCCAGCAGTTCTAAGGCTTCGTCAGAGGTAATCTGAAGCACTTCAACCTTGCCTGACTCTATTTCCTCTTTAAGCGCCTTCTTCACTTCCTCACAGGGTTCGCACTCTTCATCATCGAGAATGAATATCTTCCTCTGCATTTCATCGTCGTTTGACATCTCTATCATAATCCTCCTTCCATTCTGGATGCTCAGCGAGTATTTGCTCGATGGTAAGTCCCTTCAACGCGTCTTTGGCAGCAAGAGCCGATTCTGGGATAGGTATCCCTGTCTCGGGATTCACAGTGACGCCAACCCTGCCTTTTATCTCAGCCATTTTCTCCCTGACCGCTCTCCGGTAGAGATACTGCTTCAAGGTTGGCGGCTTTACAGCTCGGTAATACTCTATTTTCTGTAGCTTGATTTCTTCAGGCATACTATTAACTAATGGCAGTATTACCAAAAAGGACAACCCCGCCAAGATTGCCCTTTTTGTTTTCGTGGTTGCTAGGCGCTTTCAGGCGAGCTATCTGCCGTGCTTCTCTGCAACACAAACCGCGGTCGCTGGCACCAGCCTGCCCTTATGGACCAAGGTACCGGTCCTGCCAGAGCACTCACCCTTCTTAATAAGATAGCCCGTCAGGTGGGCAGGAACCTCTCCCTTGCGGAAGCTGGCCCTCTTTACCACCACGATATCGGGGTTGAAGGGAGTGCGGCTCAGGGACATCTCCCGGCTCGCCATGAGTTGTGCCAAATTTGCGTACACTCCAGCCATCTTGTCCTCCTTTCCCCTGTTATTTGGCTCTGAGCAAAAAGAAAAAGGTTAAGTCCTGAACCTTTTCGCTCAGGTTGCTCAACCCCTTTAGCTAATGGCTTTAGGCGGTTTTACGCCATCACACTTAATAAAACGGTAGCACAAGGGCAAATATTTGTCAACAAGAGGTGTCAAATCATTTAAGCCTCCACGCCTCTCGTTCCTAGCTCACGGCTCATGCATGACAGCCAGGGTTTCAACCTCTCGCCTTTCGGTATAGTAGCTATCTCAGCCTTGCAAGTTTCTACTGACTCCATCCAGCCCTCAAGTCTTTTTTCAAGCCCGGTGCTCTCTAGTTCTTCAATAGTGGGACAATAGATTTTCTCCTGCTCGTCACTCAAGGCACCGATTATGCCGCGAGAGAAACACAGCTTCTTGCCTGGGCGGTACTCCATACACCGGCACGGCGAGGCCATGGCTACAGACTCATTGACTACTATGCCTGGGGAGCCTTCTTGGTAGGGAAGCGAGTGAAGCAAGAGGCTGTCGTTGTCTCGCTCTCGAATCTGTGCCAGCACTTCATCAGCAGTTCTGGTAGCTATCTGAGCTATCTCCTCCTTCGTTAGCGGCATATTAATCCTCCTTCTCCCAGGATTCCTCAACACGCCTCGCTGCTTCTACAGCAGCGAGTTTCTTTGCCTCTTCGAGGGTAGTCTGCTCCCTTGATTCTATCATGGCACTGATCGCAGTTGTGCCCATGATTCTTTTACGAAAGTCTCTGAACTCTGCTGCCATCCGAGGATACTCGTCATCATATCGTCCACTGCTTATGGCTTCAATGGTAACCTTTGATCGGTTGCGTTTAAGCCATTCTAGTATTTCAAAGTAAACTGTGTTGTCTGGCTCGCTGGCAATAAGTTCCTCGGCAGTAGCTTCTAGGCCTAAGGTGTGCTTTGATTCTAAGCAATCACAGGGTTTACCTGCTATCCTCAGTTTGTTGGATAGGTCAAGTTGCGCACGGTATAGCTCTTTTGCTAGCCGCCGTTTTAATTCCTGGATTGTCTCTTCGCCTGTAGGGAGGTCATACGTTGCCGTCACCTGTCGTGTCGTTTCAGGCAGCTTTTGAGTAGTAACAGTCGTCTTTTGCCCTGAAGCCATCTTGTATTGGCTCTCAGGGGCTGTTACGCCAGCTGCAAACTCCTTGAGTGCCTTTGTATTGTCCCGGGGAGGGAACAAGACTCTCTCAATAGGGACGCGATTTATAAGGTTTCCAACAAATGCCCACCAGTCCATGCTTAGCTCCCGGCTCCCTTGACCAAAAAGAAAAAGGGGTCGACCTCGAGTTTTTTCACTCAAGGTGCTCAACCCCCTTTTTTTGAGTATAATACTTTTTGCTCAAAAAGCCAATAGTTGTTTTCTGAAACGCTGAAACGGTGAAACGCCTTGAAACATAGCACCTGTTGAAACATTTCACATTAATTTTGCATCTACCGCCTGAAGCCCTTTTTGTTCGGTTCAAAATGTGGTATAATTACACAAAAGCCGGGAAGAACCTGAGCCGCTAGAAGGCACGGGAATTCTTGGCTGTTCTTTTAGCAGACGGTTCTTCCGAACGAAAAGGGGTTGAGCAACCTTGAGCGAAGAGGTTCAAGGCTCAACCCCTTTCCTTTTTGCCAGGGTTGCTTAAAGCCCAGCGTCGAGGTCGACGGCAGTAAAAAGAAAGAAAAGAGGGTGGTAGTGATGGCAACTCAAAATCAAGTTTTGGAGGCACTGATATCTGAAGAACAGGTAACCAGCACTGATGATTTGGCTACGAAAGTCGGCACAACGAAGGATACGATGAGGGCGCTGTGTTCAAAGCTAAAGAACAAGGGATATGTTGATGGTAGCACTAAAGATGGGTGGGTTATAACCTCCGATGGTAGGGACGCTTTAGAACGGCATGAGACGATACCAACTACCCCGGAGGATGTTGGGGCTGATACAAAAAGCAAACTTGAGTACTACGGGAAACTGGCTGGAGTCACGCCTGACCTTATACTGGCTACGTGTGAGATTATTCTAACTGGCGACCCTGAAGACCTAGAGCAAGTATGGGAAGCTATGACTCAAATGGATGTGCCTATAGGAAACAGACGGCGATGGTTCAATTTATACCGCAATTATCTCAAGCAGGGCATTCCACCAGCACTCAGGGAAAAGGTCAGTGGCTCATTGGAAACAACCGGGGAGGAAGGAGAGGAAATCCCATCATCCTCAGCTAAAGATAGGGCCAGAGACTATATTATTGCTGACGATATGCCAGTATTCGTGGGTCATGGGCAAGGCGACTTCAGCCTAAAGGATGCTAAGGACATTATAGGTATGAGAACACTGAGGCACCGATTTACTGGTCAATCTGGAGCAACCCCTCAATCATTTGGGGCTAAAGATATACTCGACATCATTGAAAAGATAAATGAAGGGCGTGCAGGTACTACTCCTGCAAAGTCCTATGTAGTTACCCAGGGAGAGGAGGGGGCTGTAGTTCAAGAAATAGAGCCAGGTCAACCAATATTGCTTAACCCCCAAGGCGGTACTAAACCTCCTGCTACCTACTTTGTTGACGGTGATGGTCAAGTCAGACAGGCACAACCAGGCGAACCAATAGTAATTAAGCAGCAAAGCCAGTCACCGGCGTCAGCAAAGACGCTGGTGCTTAGGCAGACTCCTGAAGGCATTGTTAGTGAGGAATTTGAGGCCGGCAAGCCTATCATAATCAACTACCCCTCACCTAGTTCCAATGGATCACCTGTTCTACCATTCCCCGTTTTCGGTAGCGACGGCAAACCGGTTGTCGACCAAGATGGCAAGCCTGTTTACGCTAATCTGGAGCCGACACTGAAGTGGCTGGGCTTTCAGAACGAGCAAAAAAGGGCCGATGAGCGCCACGGTGCTTTAATGGGGTTGGTCAAGACAGTAAGAGAGAATGTTGGTGATGGTGTTGCCGCACTGAAGGCAGCCGCTGCCGAGGTCAGGGAAAGCCCTAAAAGCAAGAGCTCATCACCAAGTCGGTCACAAGTCTATGAATGTGGTAGTTGCCACACCAAGTTTACCATCCCCCGGGAGGATTTTGAAAAGGTTGCTTGTCCGAGCTGCCAAAAAGAATACACGCGAGAGGATGTGCTGAGCACATGAGCTTCGCTGAAAGGACAGCCAGGCACTTTTTGGTGATAAAAGCTGGTCGTGAAATCAAACAAGAAATTGAAAAAGCGGGGCTGGATAATCTCAAAACCCTAGCCGAAGCTGGTCAAAGTATAGTGCGCACTTATCTCAGTGGGTGTTCTGAAAAAGAGCAGGCAAGAATTAGGCGAGATTTTAGCGCTCTTCTGCAAATGGGAATAACCGTTGACACGGTATTAAGTGAATTGATCAGGCAAATGACTGAATTAGTGCCGATAATGGAGGGCAGGGATAGCTACAGGCAGAGTGAGATAGAGCAGCTTATGTCGTTTTTGAAGGAGGGCTAAATGAATGGAATAGCTTCCCCCAGCGCTGGTCCTAATGTTATCGGCTTTCGAGCCGGCATTGCCAGAGGAGCCTTCACTGACATCGTTGACATCGTCGCTCCCTCTGCCGCAGCCTATGGTGAGCTCGTAAGTGTAGACGTAAGAGTCCGCAATATTGGTGATTATGCCTTCTATATCGCTGTCACCGGGCGATATGACGGAACAGATATTTACTTTCTACCTGACTATGCCTATGTAGAAGCAGGCTCCACCACAACCCTCCACCAGACTTTCACCATGCCCGATAAGGCAATCACGCTTGACGTGTGGAGCTTCTACTGGACGGGTGAAGAGTGGATTCAGGACGACTCTGAGAGTGTTAGCATTTCTGTGGTCGTCCCAGTGGCGGGCACGATAAGTAGAAAACAGCTAGAGTATGATGAGGCCCGTGCCAACATCCCAGCCGTAGGTATCCAGCAAAACCAGAGAGGACTCGTCCACATCTGGGGTCGAAATGACACTTCGGTAGCCCAGCAGCTCGGAATATACTGGTTCGTTGCCGATCCTGACGGATATGTGGTTGAGGAATACTCCGCCTGGGAATCCTGGCCCTACACTGGCGCCGGCAAAGAGCATGAGTTCATTGGTGGCCGATTTACCTTCTCTAAACCAGGAAAGTATACCATGTGGGTAGAGCTCATAATGAACCCTGACAACCCCCAGATTGTTGACCGCTATATCGGTGATCTATGTACCGTAGTAGCTGCGGTACCCGAACCCGAGTTCAGAGACTTCGGTGTCGTGGAATATATTAAATTGTAAGGAGGGTAAGCTATGAGAGCTACAGCATTTCAGAGGATGCTCCAGAACATTGGAGTAGCGGCGGTACCTGGGGAAGTGCTCACCGTAATTCCTGGGGATACGGTAAGAGTCCATTTAGAGGTTGAATACCGTGGCCCGGCAGTAGATGGGACTTGTTACGTTGCCTTCGGCAGACAAAATACCTGGTTTAACGAGGATTGGCATAACCAGGTAGCAGTTCGCTTTGCTGAGTCCTACGACTTCCGCAAGTATGAAATCACTGTAGACCTAGTGACCCCCAACCGCCCAGATGTAGGCTACGATCTCTATGGCAAGATAAAGGACATCCCGGGCCCTGACATTTTCACTCCTACCTATCTTAATGTCCTTGACGTGTTGGCTGCCGCTGAGTTTCGTGACTTTGTGGTCACTGCTTATCAGAAAGTCTAATAGGAGGGGTTAGATGAACATTACCGGTCTCCAGGTCATCAAACGCAACCCCACCACGGTATTTGGAGCTGAAGTCGGAGAGAAGGTTCAGCTCAATATCGGTGATACTCTCCGAGTTCATGTTGGCTTTAATTATCGTGGTAGGGAGCAGAATGTTACCCTCCATGGAGCCATAGGTAGTCGCTCATTCCTTTTGGGCTTTGACGAGTATTCTGTCGGTAAAGCTGCCCTCCGCCTTCCCGAGTCTCCTGACGATTTCAGCCCCGTTGAGGGTAGCGTTGATATTGAAGTCGGGGCTATTAGCGCCGGCACTGATTATGACCTCTACTGCAAGATAGAGGAGTTCCCTGAGGCAGGTATGCCCCAGGTTGATGATGTCATAGAGATTCTGGAAGCCTTTGAGCTCGTTCAGGAAACTATCTACCACTGGGCCTACACCTTTGAGGGTGATGCTGAGGTCTGCACCTTTGACTTTAAGCTTACCCCGGAGCAGGTCCCACTGACAGAGTGGCTTGGCAACCTAATCGTTAATTCCTTTGTTAGCGAGCTGGAGAAAGAAGGTCAAAGACTGCTTGAGCTAAGGGTCTGGAGAGATACTACACCGCTATTATGGACCAATTACCGGGTTGAAGCCACAGCTACCGCCGTCATACCTGAGGGAGTAGCTGGTATTGCCCATCCCATAGCCTGGACACCGATTATTATTGGTATCCTCGCCATACTTTTCATTGTTGCCATCTACTTTACCATCAGGGCAATTGATGAGGTCTTCTTCAAGCGCAAGGGCCTAGATGAGGAGACCAAGGCGAAATTCGACAGAGAGACCCTAATTGCGATGATACTCGACTTAGAGCCAGACATCCCACCAGAAACCTTAGAAGAGAAGGAAGACCAGGAGCTCCGGGACCAATTAAATGAAAAACTAGCTGAGTTAGCTCCCCCAATATCCTGGGTACCTCTGGCTGTAATTGGCGGATTAGGTGTCCTTGGGCTTGGTGCCGCAGCTGCTCTCGCATTTCGACCAAAGGTAACTGAGGGTGTCTAAGCATGGCAACTGTAGAGGAATGGACCGAAGAGTTTTTGCGTACTGTCCCCGTAGCGTCACTAGCTCTTGGCGTTTTTTCTACCGCTATGGGCATTATAACGGTTTGGCACTATGGGCCTCTAGCTAAGAGGGTATTTTATAAAGATAGCCAGCTCTTGGTTTCCGTCCGTTACCCTGGCCAGCGCCACGAGCTGAGAGATTTCGTTCAGCCAGATAACCCTGATATTGTAGCCCTTTACGGTAAGACCGGGCCCGATGCTTGGTCGTGCCTGGATTGGGTCTGCCGAAACATTGCCTATCGCCACGACGTAGCTGAATTTTGGCAATTTCCGTCTGAGACCCTAGTCAGACGGCAAGGGGACTGTGAAGATTCATCTCTCCTTTTGTGTAGCTTACTTGAAAACTTTACTGATAGCTATGTTGTTTTAGGCAGTTATCGGGATTATGGGCATGCTTGGTGTCAGTCAGACGGTCAACTTTTCGAAACCACCTTTACCTCTGCCCAACCCGTCCCTGACCCCGAGCATTATTCCCCTTACATTTTATTCAACCAAGAAAAAGTAATAGAACTCTGGCCCGGCGCCCTGAAGGACATCTTTAGGCTCAGTCGGAATGAAGTGGCTAAACTCAAGTTGATGGCTGCTGCTTATGTGGGGAGCTGATATGACGCAAGAAATAAAAACGATTCCAACTCACATAGCTATTGTGCCTGATGGGAACCGCCGTTGGAGTAAATTCCGTGGGGTATCCTGCCTTCAAGGGCATAGGGCTGGGGCACGGACTATGCACAAGGTCGTAGATTCTCTCATCGGGCACCAAATAAAGTATTTAACCCTCTGGGGCTTCTCAACGGACAACTGGAAGCGAAGTGAGGATGAAGTTTCCAGTCTATTCCAACTCTTAACTGACTGGATAGAAAGGGATGCTCCTTGGCTAAATAGAAACGGTGTCTACCTTCGCCACATTGGTAGAATTGACGAACTCCCCCAGTATCTTCAACTAGCTGTAGCCCACGCGGTAAACCTAACTAGAAACAATAGAGGCATGACCTTGGCTCTTGCCTTCAACTACGGAGGGCGAGCTGAGATCATAGATGCCATACGCCGGCTTATAGATGGCGGTGTGCCCTCTCATCTGGTGAATGAAGAAATGTTCAAGACCTTCCTCTACACTAATGGTATGCCTGATGTTGACCTGGTAATTCGTACCGCCGATGAGCTCCGGCTATCAAACTTTTTGCTATGGCAGACTGCCTATAGTGAATACTACTTCACCCCAACTCTATGGCCCGATTTTGACGGCAAGGAGCTTAACAAGGCACTACAGGTTTATAGTGAAAGAAAGAGGCGCTTCGGAGGAGATTGATGTTTTCAAGAATCAGCGAAGCCATAAAAGCCTTCAGGGACAGGCGATTTGTGATTATCTTTTCGGAAGAGGAGAATGAGGCAGACTTGGCTATTCCCGCCGAGAAAATAGTCGGCGAGGCAATTATCTTTACTACTAGGGTGGCTTCAGGGCTTCTCTGTCTGGCTCTACCCAGGGAAAGGCTTAAAATGTTGGACATAGACCCGCTGCCGTCTAAATATCGGGCTAGCGATACCCCCTTCTACACCCCGGTTGATGCTAAAGAGGTAGAACATTCGGGTATCTCAGCCAAGGATAGGGCATTCACCATAAGAAAAATAATCGACCCCAACACCAAGGCATCTGACTTGGCTCGGCCGGGGCACGTTATGCTACTCGGGGCAAACGATGACGGCTTGAATGGACGCAAGGGACACACTGAAGCTGTGGTTACGCTATGTCGGCTTGCTGGACTATACCCCGGCGGTGTATTATGTGAGCTAGTAAGCGATACTGGGGAGGTGATGAAAGCTCAGGAGCTCAAACTTCTAGCCAAGAGGTTCCAGATACCCATTATCACTGTAGGAGCTCTGGCAGAATTTTTGAGGTCTTTCCTGCCAAAAAAGAAAATACCCTCTTGACAAACATTTTTCTGCGACTTATGGTATAATCAGATAAAGAGCTGGGAAGAGCCCGAAATGCTAAGGGTTTCGGCTTCCCAGCTTTTCCTTTAGCAAAGGGATCTTCCCCAGAAAACAAAAGGGGTTGAGCAACCTTGAGCGGAAAGGTTCAAGGCTCAACCCCTTTCCTTTTTTGCTCAGGCTGCTCAACCACCCAGTAGGTCGGCTGGGGTAAAAAAGGAAAAAGGAGGACGAAGCTATGGCACAGGAAATCGGGTTTGCCGCACCAAGAGCCGAGGAGATGACCAGAGTCGTCACTGGAATAGCCGGCGCTGGCATTACTGGCGTAGTTGAGGGTGTCATCGTAAAGATGGCTCCTCAGATGGGTGCTGCCGCTCCCATCCTCACTTGGGGCACTACGCTTGGTGTGCCACTGGTAGGGGCGATGGGCGCCCTGTTCACCAGGGGTATGCTTGGTGACCTATTCGAGGGAGTGGCTGCTGGTGGTGTTGCCATCCTGGGCTACACCCTACCTGAGATGCTGGTTCCTGTTGTCGGAGGTAGGTCTCCTGCTAACGTAGGCGGTCAATTGCCAGCGAGCAGCGTCAAGCAACTGCCTGCGGGTCCAGTGGGAGCTCTTCAGAGGGCACAGGCCGGCGCCAAATCTGTGGTGGAGTTCTAGTAGCTCTGCCGAAAATTCAAAGGTCGAGAAAAGCCATTTGTTATTCTCAAATGGAACGGAGGTAATATCAAATGGAGCATTACGAACTTCGTGTATTAGCTGATTACACTCACACTGGAGCCCAGGCAGCCAATACCTGGGACCGTCCAACACCAAGGTCAGTTCTCGGTGAGCTGGAAAGGGATGAGAGGGCTGAAGTCGTCTTTGCCGAAATCTTCTCCCCTGTCACCGGCGCCGGTGTCGCTGAGGACTTGAGAAAAGTCATCCCAGTTCTTGACGGTGAGAGATACGGAGAGTATGTCTCCCTGTCTGGCATCAGGGATTCCGTAATGGTACCCCCCAAGCAACATATCTGGGGAGCCAAGCTCTACAGCTTCGGCACCCCCATGTCCAACAACCCTATTCTCTCAACCACGCTCAAATACTCGCATACCCTCACCTATGAGGCTCTCGCTGGTCCCGCAGGCATCACCCAACCCTACAGGGTAAGATTCTGGGGCTTGGTCTACAAGGTAGAAGAACTATCCAGGGTCTTCGGTACCATGCTCTTCCCCACCAGCCTCGTTGATAAAGCAAGGCAGAGAAGCCTAGACCTGGTAAAGGGTGCCGTAGTAGTAAATGGTGATACCTGGAAAACATTGCCCGGTGGTAAGGATCAGGCCATCCCCAAGGTGAACCCGCTTATCCGCTACGCCTTTAACGCCAACGCCACTGACGGCAAGAGCGGGGATTACCAGTTCCGCTATGAGACTGGGAATGTTATCGAGAGCGACGAGGAGATGTGGTTTGAGTTTGACGAGAAGGATGCCCTCTTCGTTGAAGGTGTAGGGGTAAGGGCGCCGGCTAACCTAGCGGTGACAGCTCTCAAGATCGCGGGCGACTATCATCCCAAGGGACTAATCCCGACTACCCAGTTTAACAACCCACTCCACTTCGGCTGGGCTTCTCCTTTGTTCCCGGCAACCATTCCTCTCTTCTACGCCATCCCCAAGCTGGAGAAGCCACTGCTTATCTGGGATGAGATTGGCATAGTCATTGTCCAGGATAACGGGGTGATCGTCCCTGCCAATTCTATAGTCGTTGCTCTCACGGGAATAAGAATCGAGATGCACGGATAAGGAGGCAGAAAATGGCAGTAACAATAACCTTTTGTGACCAAGCTGTGCCAGCTGATAGTGCTCCCCACGATGTGACCATACCAGGTTCACCAGGACTAGCTTCCATAGTTGAGGCTAAGCAACTGGTAACCTCCGATGGGGTAGCTAGCGCCGCCGAGACTGACCTCTCCGTGGTCACTGCTATAACCGGGGATGATCAGATTTTGCTCAAGGACAAAGACACGGTGACCCTGCAAGTTGGCGCGGCAATAGCAGCGAAGGACTTCATACAGATTGTGGGTGAAGTGCTCGGTGAGAATGTCAAAGTAGCGTAGCGGAAGCAGCCAGCCAAACTAGCTTAGTGTCACCGGAGGCTTGCCGGTGATGAGGAAGAACAACATTGCCCATCTCGGCAGATCCGGGATGGGCAATATTATATCGGAGGTTAGACTATGATTACTGAAGCCACTTTAGCCAAGGTGAAATATCCACCAGAGCAGCTCCCGGACTCGGCGGTAACCACTATCGCCATCACCTCTGAATCCTCACCCACTCTACTTGATTTAAGGCAACTGCCCCCGTGGGTCATACGGCTGTCTGAGATTGCCGCGGATCAGGATGATGATGTTCTCCTGCGGTTCAGAGTGGATACCATGGTCTGGGACTCCCTAGCTGGCTCTATGTTCAACCTGCTGGCCAACAACTTCTCTCTCTTCGCCAAGAACAGGATTTACTACAACCTTTACAACAGCTCAGGGGTAACCGTTAAGACCGATTACAAGACCTTTCAATCTCTCTGTGTAATTAAGCCGACCGTAGCCTACAAACTCCGCTACGGGATACCTCTCACTGGGGACGACGTAAGGCTTAATCGGGAGCTCGGCATCTCCGACAGTGTAGATAAAGGGGTGCTCCCCTTACCTCTGAAGCATCAGATAGAGAGGGAATACCAGGTTATCCAGGAAGAAACTCACGGCTTCCAGGTTACGGTACCCACGGCCGGGGTTGATGTTGAGACGCTACATCCCCTGAACGGTCAGTTCCTAGTCCTGACCAAGCTCACAGCTGACCCGGGTGTTGCGGCTGCCGATAACATCAGGATAGCCATTGACCGGGACTATGAGGTTGACTTCCTGGATTTTCCTACCTGGGGGCTGGGAGCAACCGCAGCGGTCACTCTGGGGAAGGAGATTAGCGCCTTTATCCCTGCTGTCCATGAGCTCCGAATTAAGCTCAAGGCAACGGTAAGTAGAACTATCAACATCAGGTATACCATCCTCAAGTGTGCTATGACCAACCTCTTCCGTGCCAGGTGGGGACTCGCTACGAAGGAAGAGCTACCCGGCGATGTCTACGACAAAGTTATGGCGGGGGTGCTGTGATGGCTCAAGAAAGAGGAGAAGACAGAGTTACCGGGTTAGTCGTTGGTGGTCTTGGCGGTGCTGCCCTGGCTACGGTCATTGCTACATTAGTAGCTGCCAGACCAGTGCAAGCTGCTCCCCTTGATGAGAAGCTGGATTACCTTATTGAAGTCCTGACCACCCTGGTCCCAGTGCTTGCCGAGGTATCTGAACGCCAGGTTGCCTTAATTGAATTACTTGAGGAACTGCTGGGTAGACCGGCGGAGGAGAGGCTAATCGTAACCACACGTACTCCCTGGATAGCTAGACCCGCAGAGCAGATATATGAGGCAGCTATAAGGTCATCAGGAACCTTTTATAGCGACTATATGGTCAACTGGACCGAGGGCAAGAGAATCCTATTTAAGGCAGAATCATCGCTAAACCAGGCGGTCACCATTCAGGTTATCGGCAATATTAGCGATGATATGAAACTGGCAACAGACATAAATGCGGGGCTGCCCCTTGCTGCTAACGGTAATCTCAGCGTGGGCCTAGCTTGGGATGACTGGCATCCTTACGTGGGCATTAAGATAACAGTGCCCGTGGCGCCAACGGCAGGTATCCTCACTATTTCGGCAATCGTTCAGGAATAGATTTTTCTTCGTAGAGGTCTGACAGCATAATGAAAAGGGCGCTCTGGTATGAAGTAATTGTTCGAGACCGCTATGGCAAGGTTCTGTCTCGCGAGCGTGGGAGAGGACATAGCTTCCTGAAGCAGTGGAACCAGTTTGTCTGGTATTTTCACTGTTTAGGGACTATCTACCCGAAAATCACGACTGGTTCACCGACAAAGCTCGACTCGCATAATAATAACTTCAGGATGAATGCGGGTGAGGGAGATGCCTCGCTTGGTATCGTGATAGGGACTGACAACACGCCGGTTGCTGTTGACGATTATGCGATGGGGGCTCAGATTACCGAGGGCTACGGCACCGGACAGATGCACCACCTGGCCAATACCTTCGGTGTACCTGTCGTTTCTCCTCCGGACTGCGGTTACTCTATCTCTCGCATCATTATAAATAATAGCGGTGGGCTGATTACGGTGAGGGAGTCGGGGATTTACCACCAGCACAGCTATCGGTATGGCCCAGTCGCGTATCAATTCTACTTCTATTCCTCTTGCGGTGTTCGTGATGTCTTTACAACGCCCCAAGATGTGCCCGACGGCGGCTCAATCACGGTGAATTATACACTCCAGGTGACAGCATGACAGAGGAAATAAAACTGGAAGAAAGGCTATCTTACGAAGTGGTGGTTCAGGACAAGCACGGCAAAGTTTTAGAACGAATAGCGGCGCCGTCCCGAAGCTACGTGAAGGCATGGAATCAGTGTCTCTATGTTCTGAATAGGCATACCGGTTATACCATCACGGATACTGGCGGGACAGGCCGATACATCTCATACAGCAGTAGTGTTTTGAGAGCCAATGCTGGGGCTGGAGAGGTTGGATATGGTATTCGTATCGGAAAGGGCACGACGCCGGTCACGATTAACGATTATGCTCTGGAAAACCCCTGCGGGCAAGGGACAGGACTCGATCAATTTCTGCATCAAGCAATGGCAGCCTCCAGCCCTGCTGTAGCCGGGTCTGATTGCTCGTTTTGGCATCGGAGAGTCATGGTTAACAACAGTGGGTCAACGATTTCTGGCATTCAGGAGATTGGCTGTTATGTGATGATGAAATACTCCCCACGCTACTATGCGCTTGGCTACCATGATGTGCTACCTGGCCCCGTTTCCATCCCAGATGGTGGGTCTATCACAGTAACCTATACTCTGAAGGTGACAGCATAATGAAGAGGGAACTTTGGTATGAAGTAACGGTTCAAGACCGGGATGGGAAAATTGTCTCTCATGAGGGAAGGAAATCCCGTAGCTTTCTCAATATATGGAATCGAGTTGTCGCTGCTCAACTGCTAGGATTGACATTTCCTAGCTCCCAGATGGTTACAGATATAAATGGAAATCTTTGGCCCCTGGGGTGCGGCATCAACGGCTGGAATTTTAGGATGAACGGAGGGGCGAACAATCAAGCTCTGGGGATTGTGATAGGGACGAGTAACACACCAGTTAGCATTTCAGACTATGCTATGGGCGCTCAGATTCCCCAGGGCACAGGCACCGGGCAGATGGACCACCTGGCTAATGTAATCAATGCGTCTGTTGTTGCTGGCCCCAATTGTGACTTCTTCATGTCCCGGTCATTCGCCAATAATAGCGGAGGTCTGATAACGGTCAGGGAGTCTGGAATCTACATTATGATGGAACGCTCCCTAAGTCCTTATACCGCAGCCTACGGTTGCGGAGTTCGGGACGTTTTTGGCACTCCCCAGGATGTCCCTGACGGCGGAGGCATCACAATAGAATATACGTTGAGGGTAACAGAATGACACCCATCCAAGAATACCTACAAGAGTCACTATTCTATGAAGTAGTTGTCACAGATAAAGAGGGGCGAGAGATATTTCGTGAGGAAGGGCCCTCTCACAGCTTTACTGAGCTTTGGAATAAAATTATCAATGCTCATGCGAGACAAAGTGCTAACACCATCAAGGATACAAGTGGCGTTGACCGGACTGTTGTGAAGGCCTCTGTTAATCTGAGGGCCAACGCAGGAATTGGGGTTACATCTAACGGTATTAGAGTTGGCAAGGGTACTACCCCCGTTGACATCTCAGACCATGCTCTTGAGAACCCTGTAAGTGAGGGCACCGGGGCAGACCAGCTCTCGCACCAGGAAATGCAATGGATTCTACCAGCGGAGTCTCCCCCGGATTGCCTCTTCAAGATATGGCGTGTGATGTTCAACTATACTGGGACCACCGTCAGTGGAATACAAGAGATTGGGTGCTACGTGCGCATGGGCAGTTGGTATGGACTTGCCTTCCGTGATGTGCTAGTTGGCGCTGCTTCCATTCCAGACGGCGGAGCCATGACCGTAACCTATACCATAAAGGTGACAGCATAATGCCAACAGTTAGTTTCACTCATACTGAACAGAACCCTGGTCACTCTGAAGGTGCGGGCGGCGGAACGAGGTCGCATACCGTTACCGAACAAAATCCCACCCCCGCCGTAGGCTCTGGTGGAGGTCGGAGGACCTTCGTTGAAGCCGAGCTCACACCGACCCATGTCGTCGGTGTTGGTGGAGGACGAAGAAGCTTCGTTCTGGTAGAAATTACTCCCATTCTGACTCTTCCCAAGCCAATAGTAACCACCAACCCGGCTACCGGCATAGGACAAGTATCAGCTACTCTTAACGGCTTCTTGGATGACGATGGTGGAGTGGTTACTGATTGTTGGTTTGAGTGGGGGCTGGACACCACCTACGGCACTGAGACATCACCCGAATATAAAAGCTCAGGTGAGACCTTCGCCTTTGAACTCCACGACTTGGTGCCTGGGACTACCTACCACTTCAGAGCAGTTGCCAGAAATTGCTTTGGGGTAAGTTATGGCGCCGATGAGGAGTTCAGCACCGATATACAAATAAACCGAGCTCACGCACTGAGCCGGGAGGAGTTATAAAATGGTAAATAGAGCACATGCTTTTGCCAGAGATGAACTTGTCCGAACTCTGACCTCATACACGGGGATTACCACCGCTGATGGGGCTGCCGATGGCACTACCTTAATAGACTCAAATCTCATCGGCAGAAACGACTTTATCACCGAGAAAACCATCCTCATTATGAGTGGACCTGCCAAGGATGAGGATAAAGGAGCCCATGCGTTTGACAACGGAACGGGTACCATCACTCTCCAAGGAACTGGGTTTAGCACCCAGATAAAGGCAGGCACTATCTTCAAAGTGCTCAATATCTCGACTGTTGAGATTGACGTTGCCGCTATAAATGCCAAGATAGGCTCCAACACCGACCCGTCAGGCACTACGACCCTCTTTGCCAGGTTGAGGCAGATAGTTGATGACTACCTGGCTAACGCAACAAACGGCCTGACGGCCATTAAGAACGCTATAGACGCTGTAGAGGGCAAGCTGGATGACGGCACTCATGGACTTGCTGCCCTTAAAGTGCTGATAGATTCTATCGAACTTAAACTGGATGATGGCGTTCATGGCTTGGCTGCCCTGAAAACACTCATAGATGCTATTGAGGGGAAGTTAGACAACCCCATCTTTGGTCTCGCTAACATTAAGTCTGAAATCGAAGCAATAGAGGTGAAGCTAGATGATCCCATACATGGGCTGATTAACATTAAGGCTGAGATTGAAGCTATAGAAACGAAGCTGGATGACCCTGTTCACGGTCTGGTCAAGATTAAGACTGAGATCGAGGCGATAGAGGCCAAGCTAGATGACCCGGTCTTTGGACTAGCTAACATTAAGTCTGAAATTCAAGCGATAGAGACTAAACTTGATGACGGGACATACGGCTTATCAGCGCTCAAGCTTTTAATAGATGCCGTAGAGGGTAAGCTTGACAACGGCACCTACGGGCTCTCGGCGCTGAAGACCCTTATAGATGCTGTTGAGGGCAAGCTTGATAATGGCACCTACGGTCTATCAGCGTTAAAGGCACTCATTGATGCCATCGAAGCTAAACTCGACAGCGGGACCTCTGGCCTGAACGCACTTAAAGCTCTGATTGATGAGCTTGAGACGAAGCTGGATAGGCTCAGGGGTGAATCCCCGGTGACAGGGTCCGTTACTGGTAACTGGCAGTCAGGAACAGCGACCAGCGGTGAGACTGGTGCCGACCTGGTAACCATCGGTGCCAATGACACGAAGTATAAGCTTCATTCCTTGATAGTGAGCATACACAACCTTGCCAGCGGAGCAAAAGCGGTCATCAAGCTTTTCCAGCAGGTAAACGGCACTGAGCGGAAGGTTTATGAGGAGGACTTTAATAAAGACAGTGTTCCTGATGGTTGCTGGGTTGTGAACGGCACCGTAGGTATCCACGAGGCAGTGAGAGTAGAGGTCGAGAGTAACAAGGCTGCCGATAACGGCAAAGCAATAGACTACGATTATATGCTGGAGGCGATGTAATGAGTCTTTTAATTAGAACAGTCCCAAGATATATTCCCCCCGTTTCTTCTTTCTGGGCAGTATTGGATTCTGTCAACGTAGCTGCTGTAAAGCCAGCCACAGTAACAAGAAGTTGGGGAGGCACAAATTATACCTTCGATTGCTATATCAGCGAGCACGTTAAGGATGAGTGGGTAGCAGGACATATCGTAATTGGCGACTACGTTCTCGTTGAAGTCTTGGACTGGGACCCAGATAAAATGGGAGTCGTTGCCAAAGTATACAAGACTTGGTAGTGAGGTGAGAAAATATGAATGAGAAAAAGAAGAAACCAAGGACGCTGAACTCGCCACAACAGTTCATGCTTTATGCCCTTAAAGAGGCAATCTTCCATCCCGGGAAACGGATAAGCTACCTTTACTGCTCTGAGTGTAAGTTGCGCCTTCCCCCTGGTGAGCAGGAGTGCCCAAAATGCGGTAAGAAGGTGGGTCAAAGCCCTGACCTTAGAGAGGAATCACCTGTTCCTTGGTGGGGGTCTGTACTGTGTATTATCATCGGCATCAGCGCCTGGATTACCAGCGCTGCCCTGCAAATAGGGGGGCTAGATGAGGCAGCCAGAGCATTGGTCTATATCCCTCTAGGTTCTCTATTCGGGATGTCCCTCAAGAGAGATTAAGTCCTCTGATAATGTACCCCGCCAGATCTCCTCAAGTAACGTGCTGTCAGTTACAAAGTCATCCATTGAGCCGGCGAGCTCACGCAGGTTGAACTCAAAGTCTTTAATGCGCATATTCAACCACCAGTGGCTAGATTGGTTCTGCTAGTTATTATATTCCAACTCGCTGTCTTGACAAAAGAGGATCAGGTGCGTATAATTAAGTATATTAGTTAAGACTTATAAAGTCAAACCGATGGAAGAAAAGATACGAGATAGCACCAAAGAGCAGGCAGCAGTGTTCAGTGTACTTGCTGACCCGACCCGGCTTAACCTAGTGAAGCTTCTCTGCCGTCAATATGACCCAGATGCTCTGTGTGTCAATGCCCTGGCCGGTCTTTTAGGCGTAACCCAGTCCGCTGTTTCTCAGCACCTGCGCGTACTCAGGGCAATCGGGCTTGTCAAGGGAGAAAGGCGCGGCTATCACATCCACTACTTTGTCAATCCAGAAGTCTTGGAGCGTTGCCGAGAGCTTGTATCGGTAGCACTGAGTACGGGGGAACTGATTGAAGAAAAATCGTGCCAAAAATATTGTCCAGATGGGAGGAGATAAAATGTGTCACGAAATTGACTGCGGCCATGGACATTCTGGTCATCATGGTATGAGGGAACACCGGCCTTATCACTGGGGCTGCTGCTGTGCTCCAGGCCATCCATTCAGGCACTTCCCCACCAGAGAGGAGGTCGTAACACAGCTTGAGGAATACCTCCAGAGCCTCAAGGCAGAGGTCAATGGAGTGGAGGAACGGATTGCCGAGCTTAAAAAAGAGGCTTAGTGGTGCCAGTTGACGACCCAAACCAGGATTTCATCATCGAGGTAGCCGGGCTGACCAAACGTTACGGACAACTGATTGCTGTTAATAATGTCAGCTTCAAGGTGAAGAGAGGCGAGTTGTTCGGCTTTCTCGGACCAAACGGTGCTGGCAAGACAACTACTGTTCGGCTACTGACCGGAGTTATAAAAGCAGATGGAGGGAGTGCTCTAATATCGGGATGCCGAGCCGGCAGCTTGAAGGCTAAGCAGGTAGCCAGCGTAGTCCCTGAGATGGCAAACGCCTACCCCGACCTGTCAGGCTGGAACAACCTTATGTTGATGTCCGAGCTCTACGGTACTGCTGCTAGTCATGCACGGCAAAGAAGCGAAAGATTGCTGGAAGAAACGGGGCTCTTACCACGGAGATATGACTTGGTCAGGACATATTCCAAGGGAATGAAGCAGCGCCTCATTTTGTGCATGGCACTTGTCAGCGACCCTGAGGTGCTATTCCTTGATGAACCGACCTCTGGCCTGGATGTGCAGAGCGCCCGCCTGATAAAGGAAATGCTCCAGAAGCTCAACACCATAGGCAAGACCATATTCCTCACTACCCACGACATGGACGAGGCAAACCAGCTCTGTGACCGGGTCGCCATCATCAACAGAGGGGAAATAGTCGCTATAGATGCCCCGGAGAAGCTCAGTATGGCTACTAGTGGCATGCATTCGGTCGAGGCCAGTTTTGATGATGCGGTGAGCCCCGAAGTCCTAGCGAATATTCCCGGCGTGAACACAATAAGGAAAGTGGGCGACAAGTATCGGCTGTACACTGCTGCCCCCGGAGAACTGGTGACCTCACTGGTCAATTATGCCTACTCCAATGGCCTGAGGATAATATCCCTTAATACCCTGGCCCCTTCTCTGGAAGATGCCTTTGTGGCTCTCACGGAAAATAAGGTGAAAGATGCCTGACATGGCCATAGTACTGCAACAGGCACGTCGTTCCCTGGCCATAGCCCGCAAGGATATCCGTATATACTACTCTAAGGGTCCAGTGGTAATATTCGGCATCCTCTTCCCCGCTTTCCTGTTCCTTTCCTTCGTGATCGGCAGGAATTTGGCTATCGATTTCATGATGCCAGGACTCCTCGGGATGATCCTCTTTTTTACTGCTACGGCCATATCACCTGCCGTGGCACCCTGGGAAACACAGGCAAGGACACTTGAAAGACTCATGTCCTGCCCAGTAACCATTTCTACTATCATTCTTGGTGATATACTGGCTTCCTTTACCTTTGGGGTTCTTATTTCTTTCATACCCATTGTGGTAGGCTTGTTCGCTGGTGTGAGCATTTTTCATCCGCTCATTCTTATCTCGGCGATTGTCTTGGCCGCTTTCTGTCTTTCTTCACTGGGACTTATATTCTCAGCTGCTCCCACAAGCATGCCCAGTACTATCATGATGCTCTCAGCTATGGTAAAATTTCCGATCGTATTCATCAGCGGAATTTTCATTCCGCTAGATCAACTGCCCTCATGGGGGAGAGGAATTTCTTATATCTCCCCTTTGACCTACTTCACCGATATTGCTCGACACTGCATTCAAAACCAGGGCTATCTCCCCTTAGCCGTTGATTTTCTAGCTTTAGTGGCATTCACTGTGCTGTTTGTCCTGGTCGCTATGAAACTACATCAGAAGACAATGCCCAAGAGAATATAACCCCCAGTCCAGAATATCGAGGGCTGTATGATGGAAGAAGAAGGATAAATATAACTCCCTAGCCTTCCTTTGCTGCATGATATGCTATGAACCAATGCCAGAAAGCGACTATCAACCATGCAATCGATATTAGGAACCAACTTGTTGGCTCCAAGCCAAGCGTTTCATCTATGGCGTCACCCACGATTCCCACTATAAAGCATGCCAAACCCACAAGGGTGTAAGCCAACATCTGCCACGCCTTCTGTTTAGCGCCTCCTCCGAACAACAGGAACTTCACATCCTTTGGAACCTCAGCCATCTTTATCGCCTCCTCTTTTTAGAATGTAGCTCACTATACCACTCCGTCTACTATTCGTCAATCCAGTTGTGTTCGTCGAGCACGCATACGATGCCGGTGCACAATGTGACGAAGTGTCTCACAACAAACTAAGATATTGTTCCCCGCATGGCTCAGTTTCTCTCCCATGGTTCCTGCCAGGGCACCCCTAGTGCCTCATATATTGATCGCTCTGTATCACCGGCGATTCTGGTTCCAGTCTCGTCAAAGAGCCCGTCACCACTGGCTGCCAAACGCCAGCCTCTTTTCTTAGCCAGGGTCGCCAGGCGGATGTTATTTTCTTTGGAACCAGTGCGAACGAGAAAGAGAGTGGCGAAGGTCTCAGGGGTGGCAAAGTAGATATCGAGCGGGATACTGTCCATCTCAACCCTGGCTATTTTCATTCCTGACATTTTATAGTTACCCATACTCATCAGTGCGAGGTCCAGGTTCTGCCGGTCGCGGGGAATGACCACCAAATCGATATCATTCACAACAGGTCTCTGGCGCCTTACACTGCCGGCGACTTCAATCTTGTCGCAGTATGGTTCCAGTGTCTTGACAACTATATTCGCAAAGGCCTTAGCTTTTTCCAGCTCCATCACCGCCTCCTTCTAACGTTTTTATTTCATCGTCTGTAGTCGTTATGGCGGACTCCTCGCTAAACCCATCCAATCCAACAGGACGGCCCGGACGTAGCTAATGTGAAACTTTTTTGCCCCGGCAGCCTCACCGAAGGCTTGCTTGATGTAATCAAGCGGCACGCCGCCGCGGGCGGACAACTCTTTTCCAAGGTCGCGCAATTGCGCTAGCTCTCTGGCATCAGGCTCTCTTTCTATCACCGTATCAGGTGCTATAGCTGGAACCCTCCCCCATTCGTGCCTGAAGCTCTTAATCAAAAATCTATTAATTATTTGGAGATCGGCAGTTGGAGAGGGTGAGGGATCCTCACCTGAGTCTTCAGGTGAATTTCCTCTTCCTCTTCTACTTCCTTCTTCTTTTTCTTTTTCGTTTTCATAGGGGGTTGTTAAGGGGGAAGAAACAGAGTTCTCAGGTGAGCGCTCAGGTGAGTTCTCAGGTGAGCCCCAGTTTTGGGTTACAACCTCTTTGGCGCCCTTTTTGTATCGCAGTCTATCCTGCCAGCCTTCGGGTGGGGGATACTCCGAGGGCCAAGCCCACTGGAGTCTCTGCACCTCCCACCAGTCGAGCAACTGGATAGCTGCTGATTTCCGGGTATTGTAGCGTTTTATGAGCTCGTTCTGCTCGAGGTTTTTGAGTAAGTCAGGAATATCGTCCTTTGTGATGTGGTCAATGTTGGGGCACACGGCATACTTAATCTCGTCAGGGTCCCCGGGAAGGCGGCCCTGGTCATCGGCATTTGCCCACATCAAAGGGAATAGGGCACACGCCTTTAACAACAGGCGGCCATATCTCCGGTCTGTTGAGTAGCTCTGAGGAAAGACTCTCCCCCGAGCGACAGCTCGTCTCATTACTACCTCACAGCTGCGATTCTTCTATAGCACTCTGACGGTAGCTCGGATATCTCATTCTGGCTGCTCACTCCCAATTCATTCAAAACATCCTTGGGCTGCATGCCAAAGTCTTCGTGACAAGCACGAAACATCTCATTCAGGCTTCGGATTGTCTCTGGATCTCTCTTCGGTTTTGGCTGAACCTCACTTGGTTCAATAGTATTCTCGGGTGCAGCCTCTTCAGCGTCAGCTAGTACTTCTTCCGGAAAGAGGTCTTCGGGAGGCTCTTCCTCCTCAGCCTTGGGCATAGCGAGCGCTTGAGGTGGCCTCGTAGCCAAGCGTTGTAGCTCGCTGAGCTTCAGGTTGCTCCTGAGGTGCAGCACATGAACCGTCTTCTTTTTCAGCCCTGGCGGGGTTACCTCCCGCGGCTCCAGGGACAAGGTGAGAGGTATCCCTGAAATCCTGCCACACAGGCCCCGGATGACATCGATGCATGAGTTAATATTGACGATGGAGTAGAAAGAACTGGTATCGAGCTGCCATACCCCGAGACCCGGCACATCGGGGAGCACGAAGAGGAGGTTCATAACCCGGCGGCAGTGTGGTCTGATCCCCATCTCTGGGTCTCCCACCAACTCGGGGCAGGTGTCCGGGTCACAGCTCATCTGACTGAACTCCCAGTGTTCGGTGGTGTGGCTGGCCACATCCCCGGTCTCTGCATCAACCTTCCTGGTGCAGGTTATACCGTCTCCACGGCAGACCAACCCCTGGGTAAAGGAATAGCATTTCAGAAACTGCGGTGCGAAGACCTCCGGGTCCTCGACTGGGAACATGATGCTCAGCTTCTTGGGTTTTTCACCCACGCAGGGCTGGATCTCCTCAGGCACAACGAAATAATCAACAGCCCGCGGGTAAGGGTTTTTCTTGTCCCCTTGGACCTTGATCCCCAGCCTTATCTTGCCAAGCCTGGGGAGCAGGCGTACTTCGGATACTCCTTTTATTGGCATTTCACACCTCCTCAAATAATGAATGTTGTTCAGGTATCGGGAACTCGTGGCAGGCGGCCTCAAAGTCCTTGAGTCTGGCCATGTCTTCACGGATTCGTTCCTTGAGAACGCGAATATAGTCCGCTGCCTCATGCTCATTGGCAACTATATAAAAACCCATTGGCTCTGACACTGACGAGGCTATCGGAACGCCCTCAGCAATGAACTCTCGGATGATCAGGCGGATCTTACGGTCGTCTGATTGGCCAAGGGCATGGGCAATACGTTTCCCGGTGATGGCATTCCGGCGACCGGCCTTGAGAGTTGCCAGCACTCTGCTCAGAAGTCTTACCCTGTCTTCAGCTGTCAGAATAAACGGCTTGGTCACAATCTCCCCTCAGTTATGCCTTCTTCCCCCGGAGTAGCTGTTCGGCCTCTTTGATCGCCTCAGCAGCGAACAGGTTCTCCTGGGCAGCGGCGTGAACTGCACGCAGCGGGCTGAAATTCTGGTGCTTCTTGACAATGTCGGTCAGGTTGAGCGTGGCGTACTTCTGGGTCGTCTCTATGTCGGCGTGTCCCATTATCTCCTGTAGGGAGCGCAGGTCACCGCCCTGAACGAGGAAGTTCTTGCCGAAAGCGTGGCGCAGGCGGTGCGGCCCCAGCTTCGGCCCCTTGATTCCAGCCTTCTCCAGGGTGCGACGGACTATGGCGTAGATGAGATGCCTAGTGATGGAACCTTTGTGGCCGTGGAATACGTAGTCATCGGGGCTAAGAGCGGCAACCTGTAGGAGAAGGCGCCTAGTTTCATCGGAAATGGGAACCTCGCGCCAGCCTACTTTGCCATGAACGATTATGGTCTCCTGCTTGATGTTGTGCTTTAACAACGAGCAGACCTCGCCAGCCCGCACTCCGCAATCCACGAGCAGGGTTATTATCGCCTTGTCGCGTGGACTTTCTGCCGAGTGAAGAAGCATCATCAGCTCACCGACTTCGAGCGTCGGCATGAGGGTCTTGGGGCGGCGCGGCGACTGGATAGCATCCATGGGGTTGGGCAGCCGGCGCCGGCTGCTCATAAACTTGAAGAAGGTCTTGAGCGCCCGGTAGACATCATATTTCGTCTCCGGGCTGCCCTGGATGGCTGCCAGAAAGCGCTCGACCGGCTCTGGCCTGCGGGGAAGAGTGGGACAGCTTCTGACGAAGGGTAGGAGCCTGTCCTTATACCACTGTATAGTCGCAGGACGTAGATTAGCTGCGATGCGGCTGGCGATAAACTCCTGAAGTGCTAGCTCTGTCCTCATGATGCCTCCTCGGTAGAGACATAACAGAGACTAGCAGCACTTCCGCGGATGCGAAACGGGAAAAAGTGTGGGGCACTTCTGACCGACTATTCGGACTTTGGTGGGGGGTAGTAACGGCCACTCCACGTGCCAAAAACCACGTCAGGTCGGTATTTGGTGGGGGTGACTTTAGTCCGATATTTCTCGGACTTTTGACCGAGGCGGCCGATGCTTCTATAATGGGTTGGCGACCCCGGGGGGATTCGAACCCCCGATCTCCACCGTGACAGGGTGGCATGCTTGTCCGCTGCACCACGGGGCCATTCTGGTTCAGGAAAGTTTCTAGAGGGTAGTTAGACCTTTCACTCAGCACAGTCTATCAGGGGCAATATGTTGTGTCAAGCTAGTAACTATCTGGCGTTCATTAGCCTTGGTCCTACCCCTAATGAGCAATCTTTCATAAACAGAATATGTGTTGCTTGTATTTCTTGTTGTGTGTTATAATTGAAAACAAAATTTTTTAGAGGAACAAATGGTATCTGAAGAGGAATCAAAGGTAGGAGATAAACGGTTGCGTGACTACGAGCTGGTACTAATTATTAGCCCAGAGGTTGTGGACGAGGCTCTTGATACTGTAATAAAAGGTGTAAGCCAGTTTATTACAGAGAAGGGTGGTATTGTTTCCGAAGTGGAACAGTGGGGGAAAAAGAAGCTAGCCTATCCCGTAGAACATTTTATGGAGGGTAGTTATGTGTTGACTCGATTTAGATTGGAGCCTGTATTGAGTAAAGAGCTGGAAGCGAACCTGAAAATATCTGAGGAGGTTCTGCGGCATTTGTTGATAAAACTGAGCAATTGAGGAGGCGGGGATGCCTATCTCACCCGGATATTTTTGGGTGAAGGAGGTTTGAGGAAATGCTAAGTTTAAATAAAGCGATGATTATAGGTAATGTTGGGACTGAACCTGAGATGCGTTTTACCCCTAATGGTAACCCGGTAACCTCATTTTCTGTGGCTACTAACCGGGTATATACTACCCCCGATGGTGAGCGCCGACAAGAGACGGAGTGGTTTAGTGTGGTTACCTGGAACCGGCTAGCCGAGAATTGCAACCAGTTTTTAACTAAGGGTCAGCGTGTTTACGCTGAGGGCAGGCTACATACCCGCACCTGGGAGGGCCAGGACGGGCAAAAGCATTCTCGACTCGAGATAATAGCCAACAGGGTGATATTTCTTGATAAGCGGGCAGCAGGTCCTCTTTCTGAGGAGAGGGCTGAGGAGGGTGAGGTTGGTGAGGTTGGTGAGGTTGGTGAGGTTGGTGAGGTTGGTGAGGTTGGTGAGGTTGGTGAAGTCGGTGAGTTGGCGCCGGAGGACATCCCGTTTTAGGTAGAGTTAGAATTAAGGAAAGTTATGACTAATGGCTAGAGTGAAACCCAGTAAAGTGAAGACTAAAAAGTGGGGTGGGGTACGATATGTACCCAAGCGTAAGTTTTGTTCCTTTTGTAGCGATAAGATTGAAGTGATAGACTATAAAGACCCGGTGAAGTTGTGTAGCTACGTCAGTGATAGAGGAAAGATTAAGCCCCGTCGTAGAACTGGTAATTGTGCTAAGCATCAGCGTGCTTTGGCGGTGGCGATAAAGAGGGCGCGGCACTTAGCCTTACTACCATATGTGCCAGCTCATATCCGTAAGACAGGGGGCGTTGGCATACGCGATTAGTTTGATACTTAGCTGACCTATCTCCTTCCTGGCAACCTACTTTTGGGGGCTTCATCTAATTTGCTTCGACTAAACCTTTTTGTGGTCACATTGACGACTGAGAGGTAACGGAATTATAATCACTGCAATCTATTGAGGAGTTGGGGCGCTGAAAAGAACTTATCAACCAAAGAGGATTCCGAGGAAGCGCGAGCACGGCTTTCGGGCGAGAATGAGCACCCGCGGGGGGCGAACAGTCCTAAGAGCAAGGCGACTGAAGGGTCGTAAGAGATTGACTGTGGTATGAAATAGTAAGCAGCCCAGTTACCGGTAAACTGGTTAAGTGTGGGAATGGTGAGAGGAGAAGGATACCTTACTAAGCGAGACCAGTATGCATTAGTCTATAATAAGGGCAGCTCGTGGATGAGTAATGTGGTAGTAATGAAGACTTTACCTAACGAGCTAAGCTTATCCCGGTATGGGCTTTCAGTTAGCAAGCGGGTAGGCAAGGCGGTAACGAGAAACAGGGTCAAGCGTTTGCTTCGTGAAGTATTACGGCTAGCACCCCTGGAGCCGGGGTGGGATATCATATTTATTGCCCGTCCTCGGGCAGCCAGTGCCAATTATGCTGAGCTTGAGAAATCGGTTGTTGGTTTATTATCCCGAGCCCGGTTATTAAGGAGGGAGCATGAAGAGGTTTGCCTTAAAACTCATTAGATTTTATCAATTGGCCCTATCGCCGGTTATGCTACCATCCTGCCGCTTTACCCCGACTTGCTCTCAATATACTTATGAAGCCATCTCAGAGTTTGGTTTGGTTAAAGGGGTATGGCTCGGAGTGAGGCGACTAGCTCGTTGCCACCCTTTTCACCCCGGTGGTTACGACCCTGTGCCCTGATACCCGGTATTAAGTCTGTCTATTTTAGGGGGAGTAAGTGAGTGTGGATTAAGCATAATAAAGTGTTATTGGGCAAGGCATTGCTGCTGCTGGTTATACTTCTCCTGGGAGGAGTAACTATTCTCGGCTGTCTTCCCGGCGGCCAGCCTGAGGGGTGGTCGGGGGGGACAATAGCTGATGGCACTCTATTCGTGGGTTCTAATGAGGGTAAGCTTGTCGCCCTGAATGCATCAGATGGCACTCGCCTGTGGGAAGTTACGTTGGAAACAGCCAAGGCATCTGGCGGCTTTGGCTGTACGCCAGAATTTACGCTAGCACCCATCTATGGCACTCCAATGCTGGATGGGGATTTGATTTATGTCGGCAGCTACAATGGTAGGATTTATGCCGTTAGTTGGAGCAAAAGAGCAAGGGAGTGGAAATATCCCAGTGGAGAAGACGACTATCTCCAACCCATTGTCGGGGGGGCGGTTGTCTCCGGGGGCAAGGTCTATTTTGGCTGCTCTGATGGCAAAGTCTATGCCCTAGATGCGGCTACCGGTGATTGGGAGTGGGAGTTTCAGACCGGGGATAAGATTTGGTCAACGCCAGCTATTGATGGCAATACCCTATACATTGGCTCCTTTGATAAGAAGCTCTATGCTATAGATGCCACAACTGGTGAAGAAAAGTGGAGTGAGCCTGTTGAGACCGAGGGGACTATTGCCTCGACCCCGTTAGTCTATGATGGCACAGTTTATATTGGTTCCTTTGATAGGCATATCTATGCTATAGATGCCACCAATGGGGGACGAATCTGGCAGTTCCCGGTTGAGGCTGAGGCTGAGGCTGAGAGCAAGCCTAAAAATTGGTTCTGGGCAAAGCCGGTTATTTATAATGATACTATCTATGCCGGAAATCTTGATGACAAGGTTTATATCTTGAATGCTGAAACCGGTGCCGAGGTGGTAGATGCTATTGACCTGGGAAGCCCAGTTTCCTCATCACCAGTTTTGGCTGGTAATTCAATCGTTGTTGCTACCGAGGAGGGAGTGGTATATGCTATAGACACTGCCACTAATGAGAAGGAGACGCTGGTCGACCTGGAAGAAAAGGTGTATGCCTCCCTTTTCGCCAGTGATGGGGTGGTTTATGTTCATACTGATGAGGACAGTCTTTATGTGGTAGATGTGCAGACGGGAGCGGTACAGGAGTTCAACATCAGGTAGTAAGCGAGGTAGATTTCGTTGGAAATAGTCGGGGCAATATGGAATACAATTGCTATGCAGCCGATGATAAACATCCTCATTGTGATGTCTAATTGGCTGTTTGGTAGCTTTGGGCTGGCTATTATTGGGCTGACAATTATTGTTCGGGGTTTGATGTTTCCCCTCACCATAAAACAGCTTCGGGCGACCAAAGCCATGCAATCAATGCAACCAAAGATTGCCGAGCTTCAGAAGAAGTATGGTAAGGATAAGGAGAAAATAGCTAAAGAGCAGGTGAAGCTGTATAAGGAATCGGGGGTAAGTCCTGCCGGTTGCCTCATCCCCATGCTAGTCCAGCTGCCGGTGTGGATAGCCCTCTTTTGGTCAATTATGAGGGTTTTAGCGGTAACCCCGGAGCAATTTCTCGGTCTGTCTCAATATCTTTATTCCTGGTCGGTAGTGTATTCTACGGTGCCCCTGAGCAACTCATTCCTGGGGTTAAACCTGGCTGAGGGTAATATTCTGGCCGGCATCATTGTTGGGGTCACCATGTGGGCGCAGCAGAAGATGGTGATTACCCCTTCTGCCGACCCTAAACAGAAGGCTTCGAGCCAGATGATGCTGTGGACGATGCCACTGATGTTTGGCTTTCTTAGTTTGACATTGCCCAGCGGTCTGGCTCTGTACTGGATGATGTCAAACATTATTACCATTATTATCCAATATTTTGTTACCGGCTGGGGAGGCTTGGCTGGATTGATAGCCTGGAGGCCAGCTATCAGGAATAAATTGGAAGCTCGGAAGCCACCTGTCACCGATGAATTGGTGGCTCGGAAGCCATCTATTATAGGTAAATTGGTAGCTTGGAGGCCATCTATCAGGGATAGAAAGTATAAGGAGCGTATCTCTCAAGTAGAGGAGACACCTCCAACGGGTGCTGATATTACTGAAGTGAGTTCGGCGCAAGAAGAACAATCAGGCTATGAAGAACCTGGGGATAAGCAGCGAGAGAGTGGAGGGGGGCATCGAGCACCCCTTAAAGCAATGAAGCATCAGCCGAGAAAAGGTAAAGGTCACCGTCGTAAAAGATGATAGGCCTGGCATTCTGGGTTGGGGTGCTGAGGAGGTCGGGATTGGAGTGAGTCTATTGATGTCCACACCTGAGGAAGAGAGCGATATAGCTGAGGCAGCTAAGAGTGTCTTAGAGAGATTGCTTACTGAGATGGGGGTGGTGGCTTCTGTTGTAGTTCAGGCTAAAGCTTCTGTTGAGGGGGAGGAGGGGACTACTGCCCCCATTGCTCTTGATATAGAGGGTGATGACCTGGGTATATTGATTGGGTGGCGGGGGCAGACCCTTTCTTATTTACAGCATGTTGTCAGGCTTATTGTAGCTCATCAGACGAAGGCTTGGGTGCCGATAATTATTGATGTTGAAGGGTATAAGCGGCGCCGCTATGAAGCATTGCAAAGTTTAGCCTGGCGTTTGGCAGAGCAGGTGAAGGTTAGGGGAGTGCCATTTTCATTAGAGCCAATGTCGGCTTATGAGAGGCGTATTATCCACCTTACTTTGGCTGACCACCCTGATGTTACCACTCAGAGCATTGGTGATGGTGAGGCTCGCAAGGTGGTCATTCTGCTCAAGGAGCAATAGCATATCGGGCGATAAAAGACCGGGGTAAACTCCCATTGGTGATGGGATTTGGCTATTTTTGAGTAGATTTCAGCAGTCTGTTTATATCGAAAAAGGTTTTTATTGTGTTCCATCCGGTGAGTAGCAAGGCAAATTTTCCACAGATTGAGGAGGACATACTCAGCTCGTGGAAAAGTAGTAATGTCTTTGAGCGGAGTATAGAGAGGCGCCGTAGTGGTCGCCTCTTCATATTATATGAAGGACCACCTACGGCTAATGGTAACCCGGGGATACATCATGTGTTATCTCGTGTCTTTAAAGACGTTATCCCTCGCTATAAGGCAATGAAGGACTTTTATACCCCGCGCATCGCTGGTTGGGATACCCATGGCTTGCCCGTGGAGCTAGAGGTGGAGAAGAAGCTGGGCTTTTCCGGTAAGGCACAGATTGAGGAGTATGGGGTTGACCGGTTTAATGCCCGCTGTCGGGAGAGTGTCTTTGGTTACCTTGAGGAATGGGAGGCAATAACCGAGCGCATCGGCTTCTGGGTTGACCTGGACAATGCCTATATCACTATGGACAATAGCTATATAGAGACCGTCTGGTGGGCGATAAAGCAGATGTGGGACCGGGGGCTGATATATCAGGGTTATAAGGTTACTCCCCACTGTCCCCGGTGTGGCACCTCCCTCAGTTCCCATGAGGTCGCTCTGGGCTATCAGGACGATACCGAAGACCCATCAGTTTACATAAAGTTCAAGGTTATTCCATCGCTAACACCAGAATCTAAGGGGCAAGAGAAACTCAATGAACTTTTGCGAGACAAGCCTGTTTATTTACTGGCGTGGACGACCACCCCCTGGACACTGCCGGGTAACACTGCCCTAGCGGTAGCTCCTGATGCTGAATACGCTCTAGTTGAGGTAGGAGATGAATATCTTATCTTGGCTTCGGCACGACAGGAAGTAATAGGTCTTGGTGAGGCTCTAGTGGTGGCTAAAATTGAGGGCAGTGATTTACAGGACTTGCTATATGAGCCTCTGTTTGACCCTCATCAATTTGGCACTCCTATTGAGAGAATGGGTGAGATGGGAGAGGAGCCGAGGTCTGCTAGTTTTTGGGGGGAGAGCGGGGGTGTCCTCTATCCTGTGATTAGTGGTGATTTTGTGTCTATGGAGGAAGGGACGGGGATAGTGCATATGGCTCCTGCCTTTGGTGAGGTTGACTTTGAAGCTGGAATGTATCATGAACTTGATTTTGTTCAGCCGGTGGATTTGCAGGGTAATATTACTGGCAGTTATCCCTTCGCGGGTAAGTTTGTCAAAGATGCTGACCCTCTTATTATAGATGACCTGAAGTCAAGAGGGCTGCTCTTCCGCAGTGAGAGGATTCGCCATACCTACCCCTTCTGCTGGCGCTGTGAGACGCCCCTCCTCTATTATGCCAAGCAGACCTGGTATATCAGAACAACTGTGGTCAAAGAAAGGCTTATTGCTGGTAATGGTGAGATAAACTGGTATCCAGAGCACATCAAGTATGGTCGGTTTGGCGACTGGCTGGAGAATAATGTTGACTGGGCGTTTTCGCGAGAGCGCTACTGGGGGACACCGTTGCCTATCTGGCAATGTGAATCTTGTGACGCCTACGAGTGCGTTGGCAGTGTAGAGGATTTGAAGGGGAAGGCTGGGTTCTCAGGGTTTAAGGAGCCGTTGGATTTGCATCGTCCCTTTATTGATGAGGTAACTTTTGACTGTCCCCAGTGTGGGGCAGAGATGCGGCGGGTGCCGGAGGTAATTGACTGCTGGTTTGATTCGGGAGCCATGCCGATAGCCCAGTGGCACTATCCATTTGAGAACAGTTCCTTGCTTGATGATGGGCGTTTTCCCGCCGATTATATTTGTGAGGCGGTTGACCAGACTCGTGGCTGGTTTTACAGTTTGCACGCCATATCTACACTTTTGTTTAATCGTCCCTGTTTCCAGAATGTTATCTGTCTGGGACTTATCCTTGATGCCAAAGGGGAGAAGATGAGCAAGGCTAAGGGGAATGTGGTTGAGCCCTGGGCGATAATTAATAAGTATGGGGCTGATGCCCTGCGCTGGTATTGCCTTACTGCCTCGCCGCCGGGTAATGTGCGTCGGTTCTCGGAAGATATGGTGGCTGAGATAACCCGACGATTTTTATTGATGCTGTGGAACGTTTACTCCTTTTTTGTTACCTATGCTAATATAGACCGCTTTACCCCTGATTCTGAAAGGGCATTGTCCTATGAATCGGAGCTTGACCGGTGGATTATCTCTGAGCTTAATCAGCTCATAGTTGATGTTGATGCGGCACTGGATGGTTACAACCCGACTGAGGCAGGGAGGAAGATAGAGAGCTTTGTCGGTGACCTGTCTAACTGGTATGTGCGACGGAGCCGTCGGCGCTTCTGGAAGAGTGAGAATGATAGTGATAAGCTGTCAGCGTATAATGCACTTTATGAATGTTTGGTTACGCTGTCAAAGCTACTGGCTCCATTTATCCCCTTCCTGGCGGAGGAGATTTATCGGAATTTAGTTTGCTCACTGTTTCCTGAGGCTCCGGACAGTGTGCACCTGGCTGATTTTCCGGTGGCTGACGAGAGCAAAATTGATAAGCAATTAGCGGCTGATACTAAACTGGTAATGAAAATATCAAGTCTGGGACGGGCGGCGAGGAGTCAGGCAGGTATCAAGGTGCGCCAGCCTTTGGCTAAGGTCATGGTTAAAGTTGGCTCTAGCCGGGGTAGGGCGGGGGTGGAGCGCTTGATGGCTCAGGTATTGGATGAGCTTAATGTAAAAAGCCTGGAATTTGTTGATAGTGTGGCAGAGCTGGGTCAGCCAGATTATGAGGTTAGCTCGGAGGGGGATGATGGGGTAGCAGTGCCTACTGAGGTTTCTCCTGAGCTTAAGGCTGAGGGATTAGCCCGGGAGATAGTGCATAGATTACAGATAATGCGCCGCTCGGCTGGATTTGATATTGCCGACTATATCGTTACCCACTATCAGGGGGATGACTACTTGAAACAGGTAATGGCTGATTTCGCCGACTATATCCAGCAAGAAACATTGTCTCGTCAGCTTATTGAGGGGGTTCCTGAACGGGGCATTTTTACCGAGAATCACAGCTTGGGTGGCTATGACATACTACTGGGAGTGAAAAGGTTGGCTTAGGTTAGGGCGGTGGGCTTTCAATAAGTGTCGCCTGAGTAATATTCTCAGCCCCATCCCGCAGGAAGGTTATCTCTACCATTTGTCCAATCTGGCACGAGTGTATCGCCTGTATTAGTCCTTGGGCGGTGGATATTTCTTGTCCATTAAAAATGATAATAACATCGCCTGCCTCTAATCCGGCTTCATCGGCGGGGCTGTCAGGAACTACATTGGTAATAAATGCTCCTTTATCATATGTGGGATGAAGCACTACCCCCAGCCAGGGGCGGACAACATGCCCGGTGTTAATCAGTTCGTTAATAATCGGTATCGCCATATTGGTGCTTAGGGCATAGCCCATACCTTCGACACCAACCATAGCAATCTTGGCACTGGTAATCCCGATTACCTCGCCGTTCATATTGACTAACGGACCCCCACTATTTCCCGGATTGATGGCAGCACTAGTTTCGATAAGGTCGTATAGTGTTTGCCCTGAGGATACCGTAATAGAAACCTCCAGACGGCTAACTATCCCTTCTTTGGCGCTTATTCCCAGCCCCAGTGGATTACCGATAGCCACTACCCAGTCGCCAACCCTTACCTCATCGGAAGAATCGCCTATATCAGCCGGGGACAGGTTGGTAGCGTTAATCTCAAGCACAGCCAAATCGGTTAGAGAATCAGTGAATACTCGGCTCATATCTACGGGCAAGGTTGTGCCATCAGCCAGGGTTACCGTGATGGTGGTAGCTCCTTCCACAACATGGTTGTTAGTTACGATAAGCCCATCTTCATCTATAATCCACCCCGAGCCAGCACCTTGTTGAATGTATGGTTGGTTGAAAATATTGTAGGTTACCAACTCGGTATTAATAGCTACTACCGAGGGCTTAATCTTAGCTACTACATCGGCAATACTGGGTAATGGCGAGGTATCTATGTTGAGCTGGAGGCAGCCAGTCCATAGAAAAAGGGATATAAGAATGATAAGACAGGTTAATATGTATTTTATATTGGTTCTTCTCATTGCTGATTTTCATTCTAGCACACGGGCAAAATCAGGGCAAAAATAAAAATGCTCATCAACCCTATCCCCTTTATCCCCTTCCCCTTATTAAGGGGAAGGGGAAGATAATTTCCTTAGAGGGGCTACGCCCCTCTAAAACTCCCCTGATTACTCTGGAGCAGAGAGTCAAAGAGAGGCGAAGCCTCTCTTACATAACCAATTCCCCCTCTCCTTGGTAAGGAGAGGGGGACATAGGGGGTGAGGTTAATAAACAACCACATGCTTAAGAAAAGGGTTATAACCGCGCTGTGGGGTATTCCTCTCCTCATTGCTATTATCTGGTTTAGTGGCGAGCTGGGGTTCACTACATTAGTTGCTATCTGTGGAGCGCTGGCTATATTTGAATTCTACCGGATGGTGACCGCAGCCAAGGTGCCACCACTTACCTACTTCGGACTAATCTGGACACTACTATTTATCCTGAGCCCCCATTTTGATTATAACCTTCTTACCCCGCTTCTATTAGCCTCAGCAGTAATACTACCTCTAATCTGGCTGCTACTGCGCCGACAAAAGGAAGAGGCTTTTATCAGTTGGGCATGGACAATAGCCGGCATTCTATATGTAGGGTGGCTACTAAGCTATCTGGTAGCACTAAGAGGTTTAGAGACACCAGCTATGCCTGACGCTGGCAGGGACTTTGTACTTTTTGCCCTGTTTACTACCTTTGGCTCCGACACCACTGCCTTCTTCGCTGGTCAAGCCCTGGGCAGGCATAAACTGGCTCCACATATCAGCCCGGGCAAAACCTGGGAGGGAGCTATAGCCGGAGTCTTGGGGGCTATCATAGCTAGTCTGCTGTTAGTTACCATCCTTGACCTGCCTCTAAGCTACGGGCAGGCAATGCTCCTGGGCTTGCTGGTCAGCATTTTGGGTCAGCTCGGCGACCTGACAGAGTCCCAGTTCAAACGCAAAATGGGAGTGAAAGACTCAAGTAAGCTATTACCAGGGCACGGCGGTATCCTTGACCGAATGGACAGCGTTGTCTTTGCTGGCATAGTGGTATACTATTATGTGATATGGGTAGTACTGTAAAACAACTAGCTGTCCTGGGGTCAACCGGCTCCATAGGGCAGCAAACACTTGAGGTGGTGCGTGCCTTACCCCATAGATTTCACATCGTTGGTCTGGCGGCGGGGCGGAATACCGATTTACTGGCAAAGCAAATCAATGAGTTCAAACCAAGATTCGTCTATTATCAGGACAGGGAGGCACCGGCTCACCTGCCTAATACTGAATATGAGTTCCTGTCACTAGAAGAAATCGCCAGCCATCCCCAGGTGGATACCGTGGTTATCGCTACCTCGGGGAAAACAGGGCTAAGCCCAACACTGGCCGCAGTAAAAGCGGGCAAGGAGCTCTGCCTAGCCAATAAAGAATCGTTAGTTATGGCGGGCGAGATTATCACCAATGAGGCAAGGCGGAATGCCACCCAGATTTTGCCCATTGATAGTGAGCATAGTGCTATATGGCAATGCCTCACCGGTGAAACCCAGCCGGCAGCCGAGCTTATTCTGACTGCCTCCGGGGGTCCTTTCCGCGGCTATTCACCGGCACAGCTAGGCGAGGTTACTGCCAAGCAGGCACTAAAACACCCCTCATGGCAGATGGGGGAAAAGGTTACCATTGACTCAGCTACCCTGATGAACAAAGGGCTTGAGGTAATTGAAGCCCACTGGCTATTTGATATGCCC